>JANXUN010000046.1 GCA_025356185.1 Gemmatimonadaceae bacterium | reverse complement strand
ACGCGCACCAGCGGCGGCGAGCTGGTGAACGAGGATCTGAAATCGAACGCAAGCCTTGAGAGCGGCCAAAACGCCGCATGCTCGGTCATATTGCAATCATCATAGTAGTAGTAGTAGTAGTCATAAAACGCACATCCAATGCTGGTGCCGACAGCCTCACCAATATCGTTGACGGCGACCGCTGAGCCTTCGATATCAAAAATGAATGGGCTCAGTTCAACCGGCGACGAATTGGTCCAGAGGATTGGGCGGCTATCTCTGCGTCCGGCGACCGTTCCGGATTGATTGATTGAGAATGCGGCCGAGATTGATTGGTCGCTGAGCGCGCGCATTCCTGTGGCTTCGGTCCAGATGAACGCGTGCGTGCCGTCGCTGCCGGTACTCCATCCGACGACCTGCCCCGCGTCGTTAATTCCGTGCGCTTCAGACTCGCGCATGGTGGGCAGCACGCCAAGGTCAAGCAGTTCGCCCGATGTCCTCCACAGTGCCGCGTGCCTTACGCCAGAGGGTAATGCGAGGTATCCGACGACTTGACCGCGATTATTCACGCCTAATGCTTCGCTGTTTCCGTCGACAGCCGCGGACTGAAGTTCTCGAACCGTTCCCGGCGTGTCGCGGCGCCATGCAACGGCGCGCATGCGCACGAACCCTGTCGTAGCGGCGGTACCCACGATTAGATCATCATCGTTGACGGCGTTCGCCTTGGTCAAGGCAAAACCCGACGGTGTCGCGAGCTCCATCATCCCCGATTCTGGTGACCAGAAGAACGCACGCGCCGCGTCCGTAATCCGAACTTGAGCTTTCGCCACGAGTGTATCGATCCGCGCGAACACGGTCACCGTTCCCGCACGCAGCGGCGTGATGACTCCGAGACTCGAGATCTGAACACTCGTACTGTCCGAGCTGCTAAACGTTGGCCGCAGATCGGATCGCGCAGCGCCGTCGGCATCGTAGATGAAGGCATTCAACTGCGCGATTGTGTCGAGCGACACGGTGTTCTTCGAGCTGAGGACGATCGTCGCTGGGGGACCCGGCTCGCGCACTGTCAAAATGAATCGCGCAGTAACTGATCCGCTCTCCGCAACGAGCGTCGTCGTGCCAATCCGGAGGGCCGTCACCGAGGCGATCTGCGAGGTGCGAGCGGAGCGGTACACCACCGCTACCGTTGGATCGCTCGAGGTCCAGCGCACCGTTGCACCCAATAGAATGGTTCCATCTGCTGAGCGGACGAACGCGTTTACGTCCGAGGCTCGGCCCACAGTGAGTGCGGAGGAAAACGAGGGAGAAATTTTGACGGACGCTGCGTCCGTCGCTCCGTCGGCAGTAATCCGGCCGCCGTCGGTGCAGCTCGCCATCACGATCACCAATATCGTGCGCGCGGCGCGCGCAGTTCGTCTCATCTTCATCTGAATGCTCCCAACTCGAGTTGCTGAACAAACTGGCCACGCGGTGTGAGCGAGCTGTCAGCCGCGCGTGAGACGAGGCAGCCCACCAAATATTTCGCTACGTTACGCGGCGAAACAGTCCCAAAAACTCTGGTTCGGGCGCGCGCTCACACTGGCGCGACGCTTAGCTCACGACCCCGAGCTAACATGGATGCACTCGGCGTGATTGGCAGCGTGGTCGTCGCCATGCCGATCGAGCTCGGTACGCTGCCCACGACCTATACCGGACGCACAATTACGAGCCCGTGGTCTTGTCGATAGCACCTCTGTTCAATCCCGACGATCAGCAGCACATTGGCCGGATGCTCGTCTTTCGAATGCTGGGTGGGATTGGACTCTCCGTGGACGGGCAGCCCGACCTCGATTCACTGCTGCGGCAACCGAAGCATGTGGCGCTCCTTGCGTTTCTTGCGATTCCCAAGCCAGGCAGCTGGCATCGTCGCGACGCAATCGTCGGCACGTTCTGGCCGGAGCTCGAACAGTCGCGTGCACGCGCGTCCCTTCGCAGTGCGCTGTACACGCTACGCCGACAGCTGCCGACCGACGTCATTCTGTCGCGAGGCGACGACGAACTGAGCCTGAATCCCGGTCGTATCGAAACGGACGTGGACCTGTTGTCGCAGCGCAGCATTGATGGTCGCCTTCCTGAAGCGATCGCCCTGTACACTGGCGAGTTCTTGCCCGGATTGTTCGTGAGTGACGCGCCGGCCTTCGACAAATGGCTTGACGTGGAACGGACGCGCGTGCGAAGCGTGGCCATACGCGCCTGTTCGCAGCTCGCGGACCAACGCGAAGCGTCTGGAGATTTACCGGGAGCGATCGTCGTCGCGCGTCGGGCGTCGGAGTTAGATCCTGACGATGAGGCGGCAGTCCGTCGATGGATCACGCTGCTGGACCGTATCGGCGATCGCGCCCAAGCGTTTGCCGTCTACGACCGATTTCGAAATCACCTGTCCGAAGCGTTCGGCATTCGTCCCTCGGCGGAAACCGTGGCACTGCTGGAGACGGTGCGAACGCGTCGCGAAGTCAATGCATCGGTGTCGCCCACGATTAGCATGATACCCGCGCTGCCGACCACTGCAGCCAGCGTCGTCGTTTCGCCGATATCGGCGCAGGCGAGCACAGACACCGCGACGCCTGCCTCCGCCGCTGCGGTCACCATTGCGTCAGACACGTCGCGAACGCACGCGGCATCGCGTGGCCGGTTGGCGCTTGCTGCGTCGACTGCGATTCTTCTGGTTCTTGTCGCCGTTTCGTGGTCGCGAGGACGGTTACGCACCGCGAGTTCTCGCAGTCTCGTGGTGCTGCCAATGACAAATCAAACTGGCGACTCGGCGTTGTCTTATGTCACCGAGGGTCTCGCTAGCGATGTTGCGCATCGGCTGGACGGCGTTGGTGGCATCACCATTCGGCGAGGAACTCGGTCGCCGTCCACCGACAGCAGCGCTCATGACCTCCGTTCATTCGCACGTGCATTCGGTCTCAACCTCTTGCTTCGCTCAAGCCTCCATCGCGCTGGCGATTCGCTTGAGGTTCGCATGTCGGTCGTGGACGCATCAACGCTTAGCGAGCGCGACATCGCGTCGATTCGCTTTACACCGGCGAACATGCTGGATGCGGGAAGTCGTCTTGCCGCACGCGTTGCGGCGGCGGCGTTTCGTATGCCGCAGTCGGTCTTGCCTCAGCCGCGAACTGGTGCGATCGACTCCGCGTCC
This sequence comes from Gemmatimonadaceae bacterium, assembly GCA_025356185.1. Taxonomy (GTDB): domain Bacteria; phylum Gemmatimonadota; class Gemmatimonadetes; order Gemmatimonadales; family Gemmatimonadaceae; genus Gemmatimonas. The sequence goes on along the minus strand of JANXUN010000046.1, from coordinate 6,427 downwards.
TATCGACTCACGGTCCAGGGCTATCACACGCTGTTAGCAGGTGATCCGGTGGGTAGCGCTCGTGTGACCCGCAACGCAGTGGCGGCGCGTGCGTTGTTCGATCGTGCGGTCGCGCTCGATCCACAGAATGCTCGCGCCTGGGCCGGACTCAGTTCGGTGTACTCCGCCATGGCATTGTCTGATCAAGGCTCATTCGATGAGCTGTACAACAAGGTGATGGCTGCGGCGTCGAATGCACTCGCGATCGACTCGTTGCAGGGACCCGCGCTGGCCAACCTCGCGCTCATGCGGGCGCTCAATGATCGTGATCTGACTATCGGACTACGATTGATGCGTCAGGCGGAACTCGCCGAACCATCGAATCCGGAAGTCTTCCTCGTGAAGACGGCGCTCATGCGCGTCGCGCACCGTTACGATGCGGCCCTCGATGCGATACGCGTGTCGCAGCAACTCGAGCCACTTGAATCGCACTGGGTTTCGCGGGAAGCCACCACACAATTCTGCGCCGGTCGTCCAGAGCGTGCCCTGCCGAGTCTGGAATCGGAGCACACGATTTCTCCCAAGAGCCTCGCGATTCAGGCATCACTCACGCGCGCGTACTCGCTGATGAATCAGTATGATCGGGCGGTCAACTCGTGGAAGCTCGAGGCGCAACTTTCTGGTGATACGGCGCTCGCAAATTTATTGTCGCGCACCTCGGCCGATTCGACGGGCTACTGGAGCGCGCGACACAGCTTTGGACAGGCGCGATTGCAGGCTTCGCAGCTGGAAGCGATTCGCACCTCGCCGTTGCGTGAGATGCAATTGCAGTTCGCGAGCGGAAACTTTAATGCGGCGTATGCCGCGTTTGATGCAGCACTCAAAGTGGGAACGCGCGGCTTGTACCGTTTGACGTGCATGCCCGATGTTGATGAAGTACGCCGCTCTGCGCGGTTCTTAGATGCCCTCAATCGCGCCGGTGAATTGCGCGAACACTAGGCGCGCTGTGGCACGGTGGCGAGTACTCCCCTTCGCGGCGTTAGTACTCGGCGCGCAGCGAGATTTGAAGTCGCCATCGCGAAATATCAGTGACGATGTGGTTGATACTGGGCAGCACCGCTTGCTTGGTCAAACTGGAAACGGGAATCGCGTATCGTAGCCTATCGGTGGTGGCGTCCCACCCACTTACTGCCAGTAATGGTACGTCCTCCCGATCCGACGTCTCGCGCACAATGCCCCAATTCTTGTTCACCAGATTCGGTAGGTTGAGAATGTCGACTGCGATCTCAACCGCGTGCGCACCATTTCGCGAAAACTGTTTGCTTAACCGCGCATCGAGCTGTGTCACCCACGGATTCCGACACGCATTTCTCGTCAAGATGCGTCCGCGTGCGTTGCGCAGACAGGGCAAACGCGCGATCAACGAATCCAGAGCGGGATAGAATGTCGGATTTGAAATGGCAGGATCACTCGCGTCGCGCGGGACGTAGGCCAGATCATTTCGCACGACGCCGTCGGCATTTGCATCGTTGCTGATCGTGAACGAATACGGCGTACCCGATCGCGCGCGTGCAAACGCGGTCGCAACGAATCGATGCGGTAGCGGTGCGAGCGCCGTGACAACTACCGTGTGCGGTACATCACGCGCGGATGTGCGAAGCGCGCGCCGCGATAGAGCGCCGTCGACCGGATTGCTGCGAAGGATCACGGGCCCCGAGAAGCCGGACATACTCATGACGTCTTGGGTATGTGACCACGTGTAGGCGAGGCTGAGCAGTCCCCCGCGCGACCAACCGTGCTCAATAATTGCGGAGGCAGACGCGGACCTGTCACGAGAAATGTTCGAAAAACGATACACGGGCCCGAACGCCATACTATCGACGCGAAGGGGTCGCGCGGCCCCGGTTGTCGTGATCGTTCCGTACATCATGCGCCCTTCGGCATTTTGGCCACGCTCCACGAGATTCACGTCGTCGACCATCACGTCTGTGCGCGATTGCGTGACAATGACATCCAACGAGGCGTGCCATTGCGCGAACAGCTGATGGTCAACACCGAGCTGGTACTTCGTCGCCTGCGGAAAACGCAACTGCGGATCGATGACCGTGACCGTAGGAACAGGTGCCGCCGTGTTGCGCAGACACCGAGACGGTAGCTGCGACAAATCGGATGTTGGAAGTGGCACACCATCACTCGCTCGGCATGTAACGGTCGTCAACTCGGTGCCGGTACTTGAGAAAGCGCCCGTCAGCCATGCAAATGGCGGACGCGCCGTGAACGTACCGATCCCGCCCCGCACGATCGAACGGCGACGTGCATCCACCGTCCACACGAATCCGACGCGGGGCGACGATAACGCATTGCCGCTCGGAAATTGATCTGTGGCGATGTGGCCAAGGGATGCCTTGGCGGCCAAGTCTTCATTTCGGAGCGGGGCCGCTGCGTACGCCGCATCGGCGCGCACGCCGGCGGTCAGCAGTAAGTGCGGCAATGGTTGCCACTGATCCTGCGCGTAGGCCGAGAGCATCGCCGTCGAAAAATCAACCAGCGGCTTGTCGGGGTGTAACACCAGTACCCGTTCAAACGCCGACGGCTCTCCGTTCGCCAGTGCATCGACGTTTGCAAACGTCCATGTGCCCCACGCGCCGGACACGAAGTTGTCGCGCACGCGCAAAAGCATTGTCTGTGCGCCAACCGTGAAAATGTGCGCACCAACGCTCCATGACAGGTTATCCGTCAGTTCGACAATATGTTGCGTCGTCTTAGTTCCCTGAGCGCCCTTTACCGATCCGCCCGACAAATAGTTGTTCGACACGTCGGCCCCCACAATGAACAGTGGCACCTGATTGTGCGAATCGATGCGCTGAGAGATTGCCTCGTCGCTCGCCATCGCTTCATTGCTCACGGCGCCCCGCGTGCTCGTCAGTTTGATGCGCGTCGTGGCGGCGAGCGACTGTGATACGGAGCCGCTATTGGAGAGTTGCCAACCGTCGGCGTTTGCCGTTGTCGTGACTGAGCGACTGAGCCCCTCACTTCGGGAATTTGCGAGCGATTGCGTGAGCTCAACGACGTGCGAGCTAGACGGATGCCATGAAAGCTTCGCAAAGTAGTTGGCGTTGGGCTGCGCGAGCTGCGGCGCGCGCGCATCCCCCGCGTCGAAAGCGAACCGATCTCGGAAAATCTGCGCGGCACGCATCGCCGTGGCGTCGCTCACCACGCTGCCCACATCGCTCACCGACGGTCCTGAGAACGGTGATACGCGGTACTGCATTTCCGCGACCGCGAAGAAGTGCAATCGATCGCGCACAATCGGACCACCTGCACTCACGCCGTATTGCAGCTGACTGAAATCCGCAACCCGCACGCCCGCACTGTCGGACCCAACGAGCGTCGAGCGTGCGACGGACGTAAATGCAGCGACGCGCGGTGTGTTCGTGCCAGACCGCGTGACCGCGTTGATCAACGCGCCGGAAAAGCCACCATGACGCACGTCAAACGGTGCCACCGCGACTCGGATTTCCTCAAGCGCTTCGAGTGAGATTGCGCGACCTCCGGAACCCGTTCCTGCCGCGACCGTCGTGCCAAACAAATCATTAATTGATGACCCGTCGACGGTGATGCTGTTGAACCTGGCGTGTTGCCCACTCACCCACAGCGCGTTCGGACCGGCTGCCTGAGACGAGGACGACAGTAATCCTATGAAATCGCGATTCAGCAAAGGGAGGCGCTGCACGGTCTCACGTCCGATCGTCAGCGAGCTTGCGCGTACGTTCTCTTGGGAAACTCGTCCAGCGACGGAGACTGTATCCAACGACTGCGCCAACGTTTCGCCGAGCACCAAGTTGATGTGCGCGTGATCATCGACGTGGAGCGTGACCCGCGCCGCGCTTGAGGGCCGCAGCCCTAACGCCGTAGCGCGAACGGCGTATTGACCGATCGAGAGATAGTCGAAGCCAAAGTTTCCACGCGACGACGCGATGGTGGTGCGAGACGCGCCAGTGGATATCTCGGTGAGCGCCACGACTGCCCGCGGCACCGCAACACCGGCTGCGGTTACAACGGTCCCTGAAATGGCCGCCCCCGCGACACCCTGTGGACGCGCGTTGGCGCTGGCAAGAACGGAAGCACCGACAATCAGCAGCGCTCGCAATGGAAGAGAAAAACGGTGCCTCGGAATCATGCGGGAGTCTTGGCAATTTCAGATTTGTGCGCAATGGCGACACGTCCCTCATTGGTCCCGCGTGGTCACGACTTCGTTCATCCCACGCTCACCTCGCGGCTGTCCAACGGGCGCGGTCGATGTTACAGTGCACGGCAGCGTGTTTAAGCCGTCGCTCTTCAGACAACTCGGGCTCCTGACATGTCGACGCAAAAAACCATCGCGTGTGGTCGGTACGTGCCGACACTGCTCGTCACGCTCTTTTTCGCTGGCTGCTCCGACGCGACGCGCAGCGTGTCGCAGATCGAGCATCCGCCGGTGTTGCAAGTTGTGGCGACGAGCAACGACCAGACCGGTGTTGCCGGCTTTCCGCTCGGCGTGCCCCTTCAAGTGCAGGTGCTGGTGGACGGCGTCGCCAAAAGCGGTGTCGCGGTCAAATGGTCGTCAACCGCTGGAGTTGTCGCCCCGAATTCGACGGTCTCCGACATCGCCGGATTCGTGACGGCTCGTTGGACGCTTGGGACCGCGGTTGGCGCACAGACTGCGACGGCGTTCGTGGAATCGACGACAGGAGCCGTTGTCCAATTTCGGGCGGTCGCAGTCGAGCAGATTCGCGTGGAAGCCGTGAGCGAATCCGACGGGCAACACGCAGCCGTAGGTACGACACTCTCCAAGCCACTTCGCGTGTTGGTCACTCGAAACGGCGTTCCAGTCGTCGGCGCGTCCGTCATATGGAGCGCCGTGTCTGGATCCATCACCGCGTCAAGCAGATCGGACGCGTCTGGCATTGCCAGCGCGACGTGGATCATGTCGACAAGTGCGGGGTCGGCGCTGGCGTTCGCTGATATACCCGGCTCAACAAATGGGATGGTGCGATTCACGGTGATTGCAGATCCGGGTCCGGTGACGACGTTGGAGGCAGCTATCTCCGCGATTCAGATCACGCCGATCAATAGACCGTTGACGTCCCCGCTTGTAGTGCGCGCAAACGATCAGTACGGAAATGCCATCGCACGCGCGCCCGTTCAGTGGAGCGTAATTTCTGGCTCGGCCGCGTTAAGCAAAGTCGATTCGTTGACGCAGATCAATGGACTCAGCTACGCCACAGCGGTGACGACAGGCAAAGAGGGATCGGTTGTTGTACAAGCCACGCTTCAAGCTCGCACGGTACAATTCACGCTGAGATTCGATCCACCAGAGTGGCTTATTCTTCTCCACACCAACTCAAGTCAGACACAGTTCAGCAGCGTACAAAACAACAGCATCCCCGCCGTTGACACGCTCTCAGTGGGCCAGACGATAATCTGGCGTTTAGCACCGTTCGATTACGACCTCCATGTAGTGGAGGTCGGCGGAACTCCTCCTCTCTACAGCTTTGAATTCCCGTACGCGGAACCTTCCGACGTGCGCTTCACGTTTTCGACGAAGGGGACGTTTCAGTATCGAGACGTGTATTCGCGCGCCACGGGCACCGTGGTCGTGCGCTGAGCCGTTTTCGCGCCACCGACCGATGCGCTTACGCGCTCAGCGCGGCGATCGCCTCGAGTATTTCCGTGTTCTCGCGCCGCACTCCCGACTTTTCCTCGACGTGCATCCATCGCACGACGCCCGATTTGTCGATGAGAAAGTACGCGCGTTTTGAGAAATACGACTCTTCGCGGAGCACGCCATACGCGCGCGAAACCTCTCGACGGAAGTCCGACGCGAGATCGACTTTCATGTCGTACTTGGCTCGAAACTCCTTTAAGGACGGCACCGCATCTACACTGATGGGAATGATTTGCACGTCGCTGGTGCTAAACTGATCAAAGTCTTCGGAGAACGCGCACAGTTCAGCGGTACACGTGCCGGTGAAGGCAAGTGGGAAAAATGCGATCAGTACATTTTTGTGACCGCGAAAACTGGAAAGCGTGACCATCGCGCCGTCGGTCGAGGCGATGGTGAAGTCGGGTGCGGTGTCGCCAACGTGAACGGCGGTCGTCGTAGTAGTAGTCATTCTGAATCTTAGTGAAGGTGCGAAAACAAAACCGGCTACTCGCGAGAACGCGAGTAGCCGGTTTCTTGTGCCCTCTGAACTACGGCTTCTTGGCGGTTCCGTCCAACCACTCGCCGACGCCGCCGTGACTGCTGCAGGCGCCGGTGTGAGTCTTTGAGTACGACAACGATCCGTCTTTGCACTTGGCCGTCGGCGCGCCCGCTTTCGCGGCCGTTGTTGGTGCTGGCTTCATCGCGCCACCGGCCGGACTCGCCGGGGTCGGCGTTGGCTTAGCCGGTGGTACGGCGGTGGCG
>JANXUN010000524.1 GCA_025356185.1 Gemmatimonadaceae bacterium | reverse complement strand
CGGTGCCGGTCGCGCTGAACGTGACGGGACTTCCCGCGAGTCCGCTCGCCACAGCACTCACAGAATTCGCGCCGGCGGTTGCTCCCAACGTCCACGACGTGAGCGTGGCGACGCCAGTTGCGTTGGTGACGACGGTGGCAGCACTCGCTGGTACGATGATTCCCGCGCCGCTCGCCACCGTGAACACCACGCTTACTCCACTCACGCCATTGCCCGCAGCGTCAGTCACTTTGACACTCGGCGGCGCTGTCACCGCCGTGTTAATCGTGGCGGATTGATTCGTTGACGCGTTGGCGGTGATTGTTGCCGCCGCGCCAATCGTACCCGTTGCATTAAACGTGACAGGACTTCCTGTGAGCCCGGTCACGCTCGCTGAGAGCGAATTCGCCCCCGCGACGTTACCAAGTGTCCACGACGCAACGGTCGCGGTACCAAGCGCATTCGTCGTCACAACTGTCGGCGTAACAGAACCACCACCCCCTGTTACGGCGAACGCAACATTCACTCCGCTGACGGCGTTGCCATTCGCGTCGGTCACCTTGACGCTCGGATTCGCGAGAACGTTCGTGCCGGCCGTTGCGGACTGCGTGATCGCAGAATTCGCGGCAATGGTGGTCGCAGTTCCAGCGACGCCCGTTGCACTAAACGTGATCGGACTTCCCGACATTCCGGTTGCTGCTGCAGTCACGGTATTTGCGCCGACAATCGGACCCAACATCCAACTCGTGAGCGTCGCAACTCCCGTGCTGTTCGTGACGACAGTTGTCGGGCTGGCAGGACTGATCGTACCACCGCCACTCGCGAGCGTGAACGTCACGCTCACGCCGCTCACGCCGTTGCCGTTGCTATCGGTGACTTTGACGCTTGACGGTGCACTCACTGCCGTGTTCACTACTGCAGATTGTGTGACGACAGAATTTGCAACGAGCGTTGTTGCAGTACCCGGAGTTCCATTCGCCGTGAATGTCACCGGACTTCCTGTAAGTCCCGTGACTGTTGCAGTCACCGAGTTCGCGCCTGCAATCGTGCCCAGCGTCCAACTACTGAGCGCCGCAACGCCGGCCGCGTTCGTGAGCACGGTGGCGGGACCCGCCGGACTGATTGTGCCAGCTCCGGATGCCACCGCAAACACCACGCTCACACCAGCAACCGGATTTCCGCCAACGTCCGTGACCTTTACACTCGGCGGAGTCGGCACAGCAGCAGCAACGATCGCGGTCTGCGTCAATACAGAGTTCGCAATCACCGTTGTCGGTGTGCCGACGGTACCCGATGCGCTAAACACGACCGGACTTCCCGTCAGTCCCGTCGCTGCTGCGCTCACTGAATTCGCGCCGGCGACCGCGCCGAGATTCCAACTCGATACCGTCGCAACACCACTCGCGTTCGTTACTACGGTGGCGGGACTCGCCGGACTGAGCGTGCCGTTACCGCCAGTGATTGTAAACAGCACGCTCACGTTCGCGACACCGTTGCCAACGGCATCGGTGACTTTCACGCTTGGCGGCGCCGGCACGGCGGCGTTGATCGTCGCGGATTGCGATGTGACAGAATTCGCGACCAAGATGGCCGCGGCGCCGATATTGCCAGTCGCATTAAACGTGACCGGACTGCCGGTGAGTCCAGTCACGGTTGCACGCACACTGTTCGCGCCCGCAACTGCGCCGAGCGTCCACGTGGAGAGCGTCGCGATACCGCTGATGTTCGTCGTGACGCTGGCAGGTGAAACCGTACCACCACCCGACGCAACAGCGAACGCAACGCTGACTCCGCTGACGGGATTGCCACCAGCGTCGGTCACTTTCACACTGGGTGGTGTTGCGACTGCGGTTCCTGCTGTCGCGGACTGCGCCGTGGTTGAATTCGCCGCGATCGTTGTCGGCGACCCAATTGTGCCGGTTGCAGTAAAGGTGACAGGGCTGCCGTTCAGTCCAGCGGCCACCGCGGTGAGTGAATTCGGGCCTGCGACGGCACCGAGTGTCCACGATGACAACGTCGCGATGCCACTCGCATTCGTCGTGACAGTTGCTGGACTGGCAGGCGACGTGGTGCCACCGCCACTCGTAACAGTGAATACGACTGCGGCACCACTCACTGGATTCCCGCCAGCGTCAGTCACCTTCACACTTGGCGACGCACTGACCGCTGTGCCGGAGGTTGTGGTCTGCGAGAGCACCGAAGCCGCCGACATGGTTGTCGCAGCACCAACGGTTGCCGTTGCATTGAAGGTGATGGGACTTCCCGCCAATCCCGCGCCTGATGCGGTCACCGTGTTCGTGCCGACAACAGTTCCCATCGTCCACGATGTCAGCGTGGCGACACCGTTTGCATTCGTGATGACCGTCGCGGGACTTGTTGGACTGCTGCTACCACCACCTGCTGTCACCGTAAACACGACGCTCACACCAACTGTCGGCGTTCCGGTTGCATCGGTGACGCGTACACTGGGTGGCGCTCCCACTGGCGAGCTGATCGTGGCTGCTTGCGAAGTGGCCGAGTTCGCAACGATCGATGCGGCGGCGCCTGCGATCGTCGTGAGCGCTGCGCTTCCCGTGATGCCCTCGCTCGCGGCGCGAATCGACGCTGTGCCAAGTCCGACGGCCGTCACGACACCCGTCGGCGACACCGTAGCAATCAAGGTGTTCGAACTCGACCAAGTCACAATGCGTCCGGTCAGTACTGCACCGTTTGCATCGCGCGCAATCGCCGTCGCTTGCGTCGTCTGTCCAACGACAACAGTCGGCAACGTGAGCGACACGGCGACCGTGGCAATCGGCACGGGCGTAACGACGATGTTGCTCGATCCCGTCACGTTATCAATCGTGGCATCAACGCGTGCACTGCCTGCAGCGACACCACGCACGCGTCCCGTGCTCGACACCACAGCGATTAACGGATTCGATGTCGACCACACAACCGTGCGCCCAAGGATCTGTTGACCTGCAGCGTCGCGCACCAATGCAGTGAGATCGACGGACTCGCCCGCAATCACCGTAGTTGCAACGGGCGTGACGGTGATGGTCGCCGGCGCAATCGACGACACGTTGATCGTCGACGTGGCCAATTTGCCTTCTGATGCGGCAAACACAATCGCGGTGCCCGCGCCAATCGCCGTCACGGTGCCGTCAGGTGCAACGGTCAGTACCGTCGGTGCGCCGGAGGACCACGTCACAACGCGTTCAGCGAGCACGTTGCCGCCTGCATCAAGTGCCACCGCTGACAGACGCGTGCTGCCGCCAATCAACAGCGCGCTAGTCGCGGGCGAAACGCGCAACGCAGCAATCGGCGACGGCGCGACGATAACTGTCGCGGAACCGACCTTCCCTTCGCTCGCAATCGTAATCGTCGCTGTGCCAGGAGCGGACGTTGTCACCAAACCATCAACGGAAACTTGCGCGACATTGACGTTTGAACTGCTGTAACTTATCGGTCGTCCAGCGAGCAAATTGCCGCTGCCGTCAGTGATCTGCACCGTGAGCGGCACCGACTGCCCGACCGTAAGTGATGACTGCGCGGGCGAAACGATCACGGCACCTACTGGGCGCGGTTTGACAATAATGGTTGCCGTATTCGATTTGCTTGCGCTCGTCGCAGTGACAGTGACGCTCCCCGGCGCAACACCAAGCACTAACCCCGACGACGATACGGTCGCGATCGCACTCGCACTGCTCGTCCAGGTGATGAGGCGGCCATCTAGTCGCGCACCAGTTGAATCACGCGTGGTCGCCGTCAATTGCGTAGTTTGCCCCAACACCACCGAATCTTTCGTTGGGGTGAGTTGCACCGATGCCACCGGCACTTCGCCAACAGTGACGCCGACGGATGCAGTGCGCGATTCACTCGTCGCCGTAACCGTCACGACACCTGGTGAGATTCCCGTCACAAGGCCTGCGACATCCACGACCGCGACCTTCGGATCGCTTGTTGCCCAAAACACCACACGATTGTTCAGCGGTAGTCCGCGATCATCGAGCGTCGCGGCAATCAGTTGCAAAAATCCGCCGACAAGCAAACTTGGACTGCCAGGTGTGAGCGAGAGACTCGCGACGGCGCGTGGAGTGACAACGACTCGTGCCGTCGCACTGCGGCCATCAACACTCGCGGCGATTTGCGCCGTGCCGGCCTTCACGGCAGTCACCAATCCTGCCGATGACACGGTGGCGATGCTCATGTCGTTGCTCGACCAAAACACCGCACGATCGGCGAGTGCGCGCTCTTCCGCGTCACGCGGAGTGGCTTGCAACGCGAGCGTCGCGCCCTCGCTCAGCGTGAACTGCTCGGTCGACAAGTCCACACCGACCACCGGTGTTTCGACCGGCTTTGGCGACGTCATGTCCGACAAACCTTTGCACGAACCGATCAACAACGCTGCGGCAATGCAGACGGCGCTGCGCAACGCGTGCACGGTCACTACGCGACGCACGCTATTTCCCGGGTAACGTCACGCGCGATGGACGCGAGCGATGATTGCGGGTTCCGTCGCCGAGTTGTCCAGAAACATTAAAACCCCAGCACTGCAGCTCACCGTCGGTGGCCGCTGCACAGGTGTGCGCGGCCGTCGCGTTCACGGTTTGATACGGTCCACCGATTACACGCGTCGGTGTGTCGCGATTGGTATTGGTGCCATCACCAAGTTGTCCGTAGACGTTGCTTCCCCAACACCACGCCTGGCCGTTGCGCGTGCGTGCGCACGAGTGCACACCGCCAACCGACACGGATGCAAAGCGCGCTGAGGTTTCGACTTTCGTTGGTGTGAGTTTGTCGTCGGAACTGCTCGCGCCCAACTGGCCGAAATTATTGTGGCCCCAGCAGTACACCTCGCCGTCGGTGCTCACCGCGCACGTATGCGTGCCACCGGCAGAGATACTGGTAAAGTGCAGACCACCGCCGACAGCGACGGGCGTGCGTGCATCACTGCGCGACCCGTTTCCGATTTGGCCGTTGGCATTTGCGCCCCAGCAGAACGCCGTGCCATCGCTGGCGATACCGCAGCTGTGATTCCACCCCGTGCTCACCGACACATATCGCACACCAGCACTCACGACAACGGGCGATGAGCGCATCGACAGCGAGCCATCACCGATCTGTCCATGATCGTTGCCGCCCCAGCACGTCACTTCGCCGTTCGTCGTGAGGCCGCACGTGTGCGAGAGACCGGCGCGCAACACGCGATACGATTGATTGCCGGCGACACGCACAGGTGCACTGCGCGAAGTGGTCGTCGCATCTCCCAGCTGTCCTTTGTCGTCGGCACCCCAGCAGTTGGCTTCACCGCCGCGCGCAATCGCGCACGAATGCGTTCGCCCCGTCGTGATTTGCGTGAAATCCAAATCGCTCACGATGGGCGTCGGCGCATCGCGCGATTCTTGATCGCCGACTCCCAGCTGTCCGCGATCGTTCGCGCCCCAGCACAACACTTTGTTGCTTGCGAGCGCGCAACTATGTTGGCCGCCTGCGGCGATCACACCAGCATCATCACTTGAACGCACCGCATCGACACGCGGCGCTTCAACGGCAACCGGGGGTGGCGTGGGCGTGGGCGCGACGAGCACTACTTTTGCTGCGGACTCCGCGGCAATACGAGTGGCGCGACGTTCCCCGCGACGCAGTCGTGCGGCCGCAATGGAATCGACGCGAACAGAGTCCGTTGCGCCTCGCGCTACCAGCACACTATCGGCACTATCACGCGCAGCGGCCGCCGAACCGCGAATGAGCGTCGAGTCGACAGGTGCATTCGCCGCATTTTGCGCGACGACCGACAGCTCAACGGTGCCCTTGTCAGTTAACGACGACGTTGATGCAACACGCGACGTGAACAAGCCGTGATTCTTTGCATACATCGCGGTCGCACCACCGCCAACAAGTATCAACAGCGCGCCGACAAGAACGTACAGGCGCGCATACGACTTGGGCTCGTGCACGTTCGCCCACGACGGCGCATCGTCCGATTCGTCAATGGCGGCAACATTCGGTTCACTGCGCGTAGTCGGCGTAACGCTCTCCACAGGCGCCGACGGTGTCACACCATCAATGGGTCGGGCAAACCGTACGGTCGCGTCAGGCACCGGTTCCTTCACCGCCTTTACGGCGCGCGGTGTGTGCTTCTGCGCTTCGCGACGACGACGATGTGATTCTTCCCACTGCTTCCAATCGCTTGGCGTCACCCAGTTGTTCAGCGCGTTGAGCATGCCATCGGCGCCCGCCCACCGCGCCGCAGGCTTCTTTTGCAAGCAACGCTCGATGATGTACTGCAGTCGGGGCGGAATCTCGCCCGGACGAATCTCGTCGATCGCTGCGAGGTTGTCGGTCTTCTGTTTGAAGATGACGTTGTACAATGCTTCACCATGCCACGGACGTTCCCCCGTCAGCATTTCCCACGCGACAAGTCCTAAACTATACAAATCCGATCGCGCATTCGCGGGCGCGCCATCGATTTGCTCTGGGGCCATGTACGCCGGCGTGCCAATCGCCGCGCCCGTCATGGTTAAACGCGAATCGAACTCGCTCGAATGTGCGATGCCGAAATCCGCAAGCAGTGCGCGCCCGCTGCCCGCTTCGATGAAAATGTTTTCCGGTTTCACATCGCGATGCACGACGCCGTGTGCATGCGCAAACGCGAGTGCTTCGGCAACGTCTTTCAAT
>JANXUN010000522.1 GCA_025356185.1 Gemmatimonadaceae bacterium | reverse complement strand
CGAGCTTGCCGCGCACGAGCCGGCTGCGGTCTTCGCAACACTCGAAGACACCGCGCGCGTCGTCGAAGCAATTCTCGCGTGAGTTGCCGAGCATGAGCGATTTAGCGACAACGACGCAGCACGTGCCGGTACGTATCCATGGCATCGTGCGCGGTCATGAACTGGACACGCCCGCCGTATTTTCGCTGGAAGACGACACGGTGGTATTGGTGTGGAGTGCGGCGACACCGTGGCGACTATCGCTTGCATCGATCGATGGTATTGCCGTGATGACCACGTCCGCGTCGAAAGGAAAATCGGTCACGCATATGGCGCTGTATCTCGACGGCGGCGACGTGTTGGATGTCTCGGGCGATGAAAGCCTTCGCCAAATCGCAATGCTGGCAAACGATCGTGCATGCGCAATGCCGGAACTCACCCGTGGACTGCGCACACTCGGATCGTTGCGTGGATCACCTGGGGCAGCCCACGATGCGTGGTTCGCACCGTTCATGGCGGCGAGACGCAGTGCGGAAGGTGTGAGCGATCCGCTGCGACAAGTGGAATTGATTGACGCGACTCGCTTGGCACGGTCACTCGCGCTCATGATTGCGGAACTCGCAGCGATTCGTGCGCCAACAGACACTCCGATGCAGCGCGCCATTGAGGCCGTGCTCGAAGAAGAAGCCGAGCCGCTGTCGGCGGCCATTGCGCGTCTGGGCATTGCCGCTGACGCGCTACGCGGCAGCGCACCTGATTCTCGTCTCTTGGATTGGCGGCGCTGGGTCGAGACGCTTCGACAAGTGTTTGTCGCGGCTGACGATGCGTGGGAACGCTGCGCGCCGGTGCTCAAGCGCGACTGAGTGCGCCTACTGCGGCGACTTGCTGCTGGTCCCGCAACCGCAGTCAGCGCCACAGCCGTCTGCCGTCTGCTTTGCCGCCTGCACCGTACGCCACACTCGGCGTGCGATGAACGTCGCCGCGAGCGAAACCACCACCAACACGATGACCGTCTGTGCGTTCACGCGTCTAGCCTCCAAATCCGAGGGCTCGTCCACCTGCGTACGTGATCCACGCCGCGCCGTACGCCAGTACTAACATGTATCCGAATTGCAGCCCTGCCCATCCCCATCCTATGCGCCCGCCACCCGCTTCGCGTACCGTGACCGCAATCGTGCTCATGCACATCAGCGCGAATACGTAAAATACCATCAACCCGATCGCTATCAGTGGAGTGTACGTCGGCTTGCCCGTAATCGGGTTGCGCTCGTCGACGATTCGAGACTGGAGCGCGTGCTGATTGTCATCGACGTCGCCCACGCCATAGATGGTGCTCATGGTCGAGACAAACACTTCTCGCGCCGCGAAGCTCGAGATAATCGACACCCCGATCTTCCAGTCGTACCCCAACGGGCGCACCAAGGGTTCAATGCCATGACCGATGCGTCCCAATACCGAGTGCGTTAGCTGCGTTTCTTGCTGCGCAGCAGGCGACAGCGCTGCGTTGGATGTCGACTTGGGATACGTCGCGAGCGCCCACAGCAAAATGGAGAGGGATAAAATCACGGTGCCGGCCCGCTGAACAAACAGTTGGCAGCGCTGCACAACCGACACCATCAAAGAGTGCGCGCTGGGCCAACGATACGCCGGCAACTCCAAAATCATCGGGCGCACAGGACCTTTTAACAGCGTGCGCTTAAACACTGCAGCAACTGCAAGCGCGACGACGGTGCCCAACAAATACATTACCAACATCGTCACACCTTGCAGTGTGATTCCAGCAAACACGGCAGTCGCAGGCACGAAGGCACCGATAAGCAGTGTGTAGACGGGTAACCGCGCCGAACAGCTCATCAGCGGCACAACCATAATGGTGGCGAGCCGGTCTTTCGGATCTTCAATCGTGCGCGTCGCCATAATGCCGGGCACTGCACACGCGTAACCTGAGAGCATCGGAATAAAACTTTTTCCATGCAATCCGACGCGGCGCATGATGCGGTCCATCAAGTACGCCGCGCGCGCCATGTATCCCGAGTGCTCAAGCAGTCCAATGAATGTGAACAGCAGCGCGATCTGCGGCAAAAATGCGAGCACCGAGCCAACGCCCGCAAACACGCCGTCAACGACCAAGCTGCGAATATCGCCCGCGGGCAGCACACGTCCCACTACGTCTCCAACCCGTGAGATGAGCGCCTGAATGCCATCTTGCACTGGCGTCGCCCACGAAAAGACGGACTGAAACACGACGGCCATGAGCGCCAGAAAAATGAGCGGCCCCCACACGCGATGCATCGCGAATGCGTCGATGCGATCACTGCGCGTGCGATCACCGCGTTCGCGTTTGATCACGGTGCGTGACAGCAAATCCGCGATCCACGTGTAGCGAGTCTCTGACTCAAAACGTGCGGGTGCAAAGCCGGCACGTGTCAGCGCGGCACGTGCACTGTCGATTGCATCTTGGAGTGCAGGCACATCGGCAACATGGGCTTCGAGATGATCGACGCTGAGCAGACGCATCGCTTCCATGTTCGACGCACTGTTGGAAATGCCGTGTTGTGACAGTGTCATCACGAGCGGTGCGAGCGCAGCCGTTGCCGCAGAGGGCAACACAAAGCGGCGCGCCGGTGCAGGGAGCGACGCGGCAATCGACAGCGCGCGCTTTACTGGTTCCAACCCCTCGCCGCGCTTGGCAACCGTCGGCACAATCGGCACGCCAAGCAGATGAATGAGCTCGGGGATGTCGATGGCGATCCCTTCGCGTTCGGCGATGTCGAACTGATTGAGCGCGACGACCACCGGAATGCCAAGCTCAATCACTTGGCTCGTCAAAAACAGATTGCGCTCAAGGTGAACCGCGTCAGCGACAATGAGGATGACATCGGGGTGCCAATGATCTGTGTCACGACCAAGCAAGACTTCGAGCGCGATGCGTTCGTCGGGCGATCCGGCCGACAGCGAGTAGCTGCCAGGGAGATCCAACACCGTTACGCGCCGACCATTCGCGTCCTTGAACGATCCTTCGACTCGCTCGACCGTGACACCCGCAAAATTACCAACGCGTTGATGTAGTCCGGTCAGCGCGTTAAAGAGTGTGGTCTTGCCCGTGTTGGGATTGCCAACGATCGCGACGCGCAGAGGTTGCCCGCTCAGCGTACGTTAGTCGCGCGCCGAAAGAGGTCGCACGGTGATTCCGGCCGTCAGAGCCGAGCCGAGTGCGAGACGCGTCCCACGCACGTCGAGGAGCATGGCATGTCGTGAGTCGATGATGCCAACATCTGTCCCTTCACAGAGGCCGAGGGCCCTCAGTCGGCACGCTTCGTCGGCCGAACACTCAATGTCCACGATGGTGGCTCGACTTCCCGCTCGACACGCCGCCAAGGCACACGTGCGCGACGCGCCCGGTGCCGCAACATGATCGAGAGTAGGAAGGTGTTTGGCAGCCACGATATTAGATGAGAATGGTTCTCAAAAGCGCTTACTGAGTATACACGCCCAAAGCAGAAAACTGCAATAGGGAGTATCTCACTCGGCTAACCCGCTGAGACTGTTTCAGCACGGCGCGCTACGAGCAGCCCAACACCAACCGTCGCGATTCCGATCGCTATGACCTGAGCCCCACTCAGTCCAGAAAAATGGCGATCGTCCTTCGCGCGGAAAAACTCGACGATAAACCGTTCGAGCCCCGCGAGAACGCAGTAGGCACCGAAGAGCCAGCCTTCCTTCTGCGTATGCTTTCTGAGACGCCAGAGCACCAGAAACATTAAGAATCCCATCGCCGTTTCGAACAGCTGCGTGGGATAGACAGCGATGACCGTATCTGGCGATGTGCCTGCGGGGAAAGTCGCCCCAAACTGTGACGTCATCACGGAAGCCGTCGACGGCGGAGCGCCCTCGGGAAAACGCACGGCCCACGGTCCACTCCAGGGACGACCGTAGTCATCGCCAACTGCCCAGC
>JANXUN010000512.1 GCA_025356185.1 Gemmatimonadaceae bacterium | reverse complement strand
TTGCGTTGCGGTCGGATCATACTGCGCGAGCGCTGACAGGAGGTGGTCGTAGCCGTGCGGCACATGCAGCACACCATCGCCGTTGAGCGCCTGTTCCACCGTTTCGAGGAGCGCGCGCAGCATATCGACGGATTGCAGCGAAAGTTCCGCACACGCGCTGGTGTACTGGATCTCTTTGTCGCGCACGCGACTCAGTAGTGATTCGGCTTCGTGCGCGAAGGCAGCGAGCTTCGTCAGACCGAGAAATGCTGAGGTGCCTTTGACCGTGTGAAAGGCACGGAACACGGTGTTCACGGCGTCTTCGTCGGCTGGGTTGGACTCCAGCTGCAACAGTGCCGTCTCAGACTGCACGACACACTCGCCGCCTTCCGTAATAAAATCGGGAAGCAAATCGCGATCCGCGTCAGCCGGCAAACGATCGACGCTCGGATCTTGCGACGCCGATGGTGTTGCCACGGGCAACGGCGCGGCGACAGCGACAGCCACGGGCGCGGCCACGGTGCCTGGTGCGTCGCACGAACGCATCGCGTCTTCGATAGCTTGATTCACGTCGCGCAGCGCGGCCTGCGCATCGGGAGCGGTGCCGCTCACAATCGTGCCCAACACACGGGCTGCGCGCGCCACAAGTGGTTGCGCCGACAACGGTACGCGATTTTCGAATGCAATGTCTGTCAGCGCATCGCGCAGCGTGCTCAGGTCATCCGTGTCGGTGACCTCAAGCTGCAGCAGCAGGATGGCGGCGTCGTCGAGCGTCAGAAATACCACTGCGGTGACCGCGGGCGAAGGAAAAATGTCGTCAGCCCGTCCAGCGCCGAACGGAGAGATCGCGCTTCTTAGTATCGGCGCGCAAACCTCGCAGGTTTAGCGCGCGCGTTGCAGTTACGCGTCTGGAACTTTGACCGTAAAAATTTCGTCGGCGAGTGCCTGACGTACGTCTGCATCCTGTGTCGTTGCGTTGCCGTCGTATGTCTGCGCGGGCGGCGCCTGGAGCTGGGTGCGCTCACCCGGGCCACCCGTATCAAACAGACGCATGATATCGAGGAGGCGCGCTTCCATGTCGACCAAGAGTGCGGACGCGTGCGCAAGCTGTTGCGCGGTGATATCCTGAAACTGCAGCGCGCCCATCATGAGAAACAGCTCATCGCGCAGGGTCACGCGCACATCGCTGGCTTTGGCGCGATCGGGCACGTCGGTCGCGTCGATTGCATCGAGCTCGTCGACGAGATTGTTCGCGCGATCGCACGCGTCCATGATGTTGATCGCCGCGTCCTCAGTCGCTGACGTAACTTCACGAAGCTTATCGTGCGTGGAGTGCAACTTGTCGAGCGCCGTGGCTTGCAGCGTCGAGCGCGTCGCGCGCAAATGCGTTAACACGCTATGTATCTGCCGCGTGGCGACGTCAAGAATTTGCGGCAAATCCAGGGTGTTCGTAGTGCCAAACATGTCGGGGGCGTCGTCGTCACGGAGCGCGTCGAGTTCTTTGTCGACGAGACGCAGAGTGGCTTCGGATTCGTACAGGATGGCTTCGGTGCGACTTGAACTGGTCATGGACGTTGGCCTCAGGCAGCGACGGCGGGGAGCAGCGCGTCGATCTTTTCCTTGAGCACCGCAGGCGTAAACGGCTTGACGATGTAGTTGTTCACGCCGGCCTCCATCGCGGTGAGGATGTCATCCTTCACCGATCGCGCGGTGACCATTAACACGGGCACCCGTGCTCCGTCGGGACGCGCCCGAAGCACCTTTGTGAATTCCGTGCCGGTCATGTTCGGCATGTTCCAGTCCGTGATAACAAACGTGATGGAACTGTCGAATTTGACGAGCGCTTCCTGACCATCGGCCGCTTCGACCGTGTCGTTATAGCCGATACGCTGCAGCGAATTGATCACGATGCGGCGCATCGTCGCTGAATCGTCAACAACAAGAAACTTCATGCCGCCATTCTCCCAAGGTGCTGGACGAGACTACTAGGAACGTGGCCGCGTCCACACACCGGACCGGCGACTAGAGATCGCCGCGCGAAAGAATGCGGCGTGCTACCTGATCAACGACATCCAGCGTGTTGTACGCGCCGGTTAACACTTTCGTGCGTAACTCGGCGACACGCGCCGGGTCAAATGCAGCCGCATCCAGCTTCTCGAGACGACCGGCCAATGAGCGGCCTGCATCCGAGATTTGCACAGAATCCGACTTGACCTGACCGATTCCCGGCTGACCACCCTGCTCCCCTGGACGGGGAATCGCAGGACTGGACGACGGGGTCGGCCTGTCCGGACGTAACGGGTCGAACGAACCACCATGAATTCTCATAAGGTCTCTCCTCCTCAGGAATGACTATCGGCACTTCGCCACCGCAACTTGAGCCTGACGTGCGCTAGCGAACGATGTTGAGGTGTCGGTGCCCCGGCTCGGGCGCTGCAAATGCCGGGGTGGTGATATAGGCCTGATGGCCAGCGCGCGGCATCGGTCCTAAATCGTTGTCGCTGACCACTTGCCGCGCGTCGAGCGACAGGCGCTCGATCGGATCGAGCGTCGCGATCACTCCTGTCGACTGCTCATCGGCATCGAGCTCCGCCAGTTTTTCGCGAAGCATGATGCCAAAGGATTCTGGGGGCAGCTCGGTCATCGCACACCATCGACGAGGTGTGGCGCATGGCGCGTGGCGTAGCCCATCTGCGCGCTCCCCGCGCGCTGCACCGCGTTGAGTTCCGCGCGAATCTCCGCCGATCGACGCACGACCTTCGCCGCGAGTTCCATCGTGACGCGTTGTGACGTCGAGAGCGCCGCGCAGACGTCCGTGATCAACGCATCGGCGTCATCCACCGCGCGTTCGGTCGCGGCAAATAATGCACTGTCGGCCGTCGGCCGTTCTAAACGCAAGACCACTAACTGTTCGGTCAAATCGCGCAG
>JANXUN010000511.1 GCA_025356185.1 Gemmatimonadaceae bacterium | reverse complement strand
GCCCTTGCGCTGGTTGGCCGCAAAAAGCACCACGTTCGATTCTGGCAGTGCCAAGGGCCACCGTGCCACGGTGCCCTCGGGGGCCGCGGGCAACGCGCGAGGCGCCCCGCCCGACTCTTTCACCGCGAACAACGTTCTGGCCTCTGCCCCGAACACGATGTCTCCGCCAGACGTCCACGTCATGCCTTGGGGCGGCGTCGGCAGAGTCGCAAGGAGGATCGGATCACCGCCGACCGCGGCAACCTTGTACAGCTGACGGCTCACGGCGAACGCGATCCACCGACCGTCGGGCGAAAAAGCCGGATCGGACGCGTTGGTGCTCCCCACGATGGGGGTCATCTGCAGTTGATCGAGCCGACGCAGGAACAGTTGCTCCGCGCCGGTGTCGGCGCGCCTCCACATCACCAATGTTCGGCCATCGGGCGAGAGCGCCAGAATACCGTTCTGCAACGTGGCGCTACTCTTTCCCTCGATGGTGAAGCGCGTCACGACATCCGCGGCCGATACCCCGTCGTCACTCTGCCGCGCCAGCATCCGCGTCACACCGACAGTGACGGCGGCGGTAAGCACGACGGCGCCCACCAGCAAGGTCGCCGTGGTACGCCGATGCCCACCGCGTGCGGACGTCGGCGCGCCGCTGATCTGCGCACCACTCACCGAGGCCAGGGCCGTTGCAAACTCAGCCGCGCTCGCGTGTCGATCGGCCGGCAGTTTCGCCAACGCCGTGAGCACAGCCTGCTCCACATTGTGTGGGATGGTGGTGCGCACGCGCGACGGCGGCTCAGCCTCGCTCGACAACACACGCGCCACAATCGCTTGAACCGACGCCCCCGTGAACGGTGGCGCGCCGGTGAACATTTCGTACGTGACGGCACCGAGTGCGTAGATATCGCTACGTGCGTCGATGGTGCGTTCGCCCATCGCTTGTTCGGGACTCATGTACTGCGGTGTGCCGAGACTCAGGCCTGTTTGCGTCATGCGTTGGCCGCCGGCGCTTTGTACCGCGAGCGCGATGCCAAAGTCGGCGACGAGCGCCGAGCCATCATGCAGGAGAATGTTCTCCGGCTTGATGTCGCGGTGAATGACGTTTTGTCGGTGCGCGTAGTCGAGTGCACTCGCGACTTCGCGTGCGATGCGCACGGCGTCGGCGATGGGCAACTGACGTTCGCGCTCAAGTCGTGCGCGCAACGTTTCGCCGGTGACGAGCGGCATGACGTAGTACAACAATCCGTTCGCATCGCCGCTGTCGAGCAGCGGCAAGATGTGCGGATGTTGTAAGCGTGCGGTGGTGCGAATTTCCGTTAAGAATCGTTCACCGCCGAGTGCTGCGCCGAGATCCGGATGCAACACTTTGATCGCGACATCACGATCGTGTTTGAGATCGTGCGCGAGGTACACCGTGGCCATGCCGCCAGCGCCGAGTTCGCGGTCGAGGCGGTATTGGCCTGCGAGGGCGGCAGTCAGACGGTCGATCGTGTTCACGTCGCCTGCGTTAGTTGGTGAATAGGTTCGACGAGAAGAACGGCCGAGATGACCGGCGCGAACCTATCAGTCTTTCGCCCACGTTGCCACTCTCGCGCTGGTCGCTCCCTCGGCTCCGCCTAATGCCTGAACTATGTGGCCGATCCTTGAAAGTGTCAGTACACGCGTATTGACAACGTATGTCCCTGAATCGTCCTTTCGGTATGCCTCGGAAAACCGCCCAGCTGCAGATTCGCGTGACGCCCGCAGCCAAAGCACGGCTCCGGCGCGAGGCGGCCGCGGCGGGTGTGGATGTGTCCACGCTGGTGCTCCAGCGAGCGCTCCCTGACGCCCACCACGAATTCGCGCGCTTGGTGAACATGGCCGCGAGCGCGGACGCGCCCGTCTACGCGCTCGCCGCAGTGCATGATCTACTCGCTGGCACTCCACGCGGCATGCTACCTGCGCTCGTCTCCCGTCTTCCGGCCGAAGCCATGGCCGACGGGTGGCTCTCGAACTATCTGGCGGCAATGGTCGAGACCCGATGTGCGCAGCTCGATCTGTCTTGCCCGCTCTGGACGCGTGATGTCGCGCCGCTCGCGCGGCCGTGGTTTGCCAGCGCGCTTCGAGCCTTGCATCCGCTGCTCCTGCGTGCGTCACCGGTGGCATTCCGGCGGCGCAACCTGTTCATCGACAGCACCGTTGGCGCGCGCGTATGACAGACCGCCTCACGAAGCTCGATCTGCTACGACTCTTCACTCTCCTCGATGAGGAACTCGCAAGCACGGACACGCGCGCGGAACTCTATCTCGTGGGTGGGGCGGTCATGTGCCTGGCGTTGAACGCTCGTGAAGCCACGCGCGATGTCGATGCGTGGTTTCAACCGGTGTTGGCAGTTCGGCAGGCTGCCGCACGTGTGGCCGAACGCGCAGCCGTCCCCTCTGATTGGCTGAACGATGCGGTCAAAGGTTTTCTCAGCACGCGTGGCGAGTACGTGCCGTTTCTCGACCGCCCGCATCTCGCGGTGTTCGTGGCCGTGCCTGAGTACCTGTTCGCGCTCAAGTGCATGGCCATGCGGATTGGTGCCGAGTTTCAGGACGAGGCCGACGTTCGCTTTCTGTTGCGACTGCTCGATCTGCGCACTGCCGAGCGCGCATTGGAGGTCATCGGCCGGTACTTCGACCCGGCGCGCGTGCCGCTGAAAACACGACTGGCGTTGCAAGAACTGCTGGGCGAGTAGTGCCCAGCGTCGGCGAACGAGCCCGTTCTCGGTGTGGCGTTGGTGTGCGCATCCAGCAGCAACTTCATCTCGCGATGGTTTCGATGGGCTTCGAGGTGATGACTCGAGACCCATCATGTATTTGACCATAGTCAATGACCATAGTCTGTCTTATCACTTTGTCAGATCTATTGGCATTTCCGGTCGGCCAGCGCGTCCGCGAGACGGCTGGTCACCTCCCCATTGCGCGCAGCAGTTCAGGATACCGCGGGTGCGCGCGCAGGGCGTCGCTGGAAAACGCGGGGTTGAGCCACATGGCAATCATAAAGTCGCCACACGTAATCGAGTCGAGTGCATGCGCAATGGCTTGCGCAGTTAGTCCGATATCATCTGCCGCAATCGCGAGCATCAAATGGGACACGTGCGGCTTCGCGTCGCGGAAGCGCACTGACCGTCTGCTGCACCCACTCCTTTGGTGCCGTGTCGACTCGCGCGCGGCCGCGCGCGTCCGCGAATCGTCTCGTCACAGCCCCATCGCGCGCAGCAGCTCCGGGTAGCGCGGGTGCACACGCACGGCTTCCGTGGCAAACGGCAGTCGCGCCCACGTTGGATTCAGAGCATCACAGCGCTCCACAGACTCCAGCGCAAATCGAATCGCGTCGTCGGTGTGGCCGAGGGCACTCGCGGCGATCGCCAGTGAACTCCTCGGTACCGCATCGATCTCCGATCGGGCCAGCAGTTCCGCGTACGCCGCCGCCGCGCGTCGCGCTTCACCGTGGTTCAGGTACGCCCGCGGGAGAGACTGAAGAAGTAGTGGAAGCCGACCGAACTTCACCATCGCGTCGTTGACCGCGGCAATCGCACCAACCGCGTCATCACTGTGAATGAGCGCGAAGATGCGCGAGTACGCCACAACAAACGAGTGTGGATCAAGCTCACCTGCACGCTTCGCTTCGGCGAGCGCAGCTTCGCGGTGACCGGAGAACGCCAACACCGCACTGTAAATGCCGGCGCACAATGCACTCAGCGGGTCATCTGCCACGGCACGCGCGAGTTCCGCGAGGGCACGGACATCGTCCTGCGCCATGCTGTACAGCCCGTTGACCGCGTAGTACGCGCGTACCTCGCTCAGTCGTGGCTGAAGCGCGAGCGCCTGCTCCCACCAGTCGAATGCTGCGCGCACATCGTGATCAATAAACAGGCTGACCATTGCGAGCGCCCCCATCGCTTCCGCCTGTTTGGGTTCAATCGCAAGCGCGCGCGCGAGGGCCGCCTTTGCCAACGGTCGCCCTTCGCTTAGCGGAAGCGCGTTGAATCGCACGAGTCCGATCAACGCGTCGCCAAGCAAGGCGTACGCCTCGGCATTGTCGGGATCCAATTGAATCGCGCGCTCGAGACACTCGCGGGCAGCGAGTAGGCTGCGACCGCGCTGAGCGCATAGCGCGCGTCCTTTCGCGACGAGTTCGAACGCCTCGACCTCAGCGGTCGTCGCCTCGCCTACCGGCTCTGCCGGCGGCACGAACGTCACCTGCAGTTTCGCGGCAATTGCCGCGGCGATTTCATCCTGCAGGGCAAACACGTCGGTGAGTTCGCGGTCGAAGCGCTCGGACCAGATGTGATAGCCGTCGCTCACCGACACGAGTTGTACGGCGATACGCAGTCGGTTGCCCGCCTTACGCACACTGCCCTGCAGGACAGTCGCGACACTCAGTTTCTCGCCGATCTCGGTCAGCGCTGTATTTTTTCCGCGAAACGAAAACGCCGAGTTGCGCGCGGCGACATGTAGGCCGTCGATCTGCACGAGTGCATCGAGAATGTCGTCGGCAATGCCGTCGGCGAAGTACTGGTTGTCGGGATCGGCGCTGAGATTCTCGAACGGCAAGATCGCGAGCGATTTCGCGGGTGCCGCCGACTTCGTGACGACCGTATCGTGTTCATTGAGCGCGATGACAAACAGTGCGGCCGTGTCGTGTCGATCAATCGGTGCGCGCGACAGCGCTTGCTGCACGGCGCGTGACACGGGACGCGGAACGCCTTCACGCAACGCCGCAACATCGAGCGGCGTTTGCACAAACCGTTTCGCAATCACCGCCTGCACCGTCGGCCCGGTGAACGGCGGCTCACCGACAATCATTTCGTACAGCACGCAGCCTAAGCTGTATAGATCACTGCGCCCGTCGACATCATCACCGACGGCTTGCTCAGGACTCATGTACGCCGGCGTGCCGACGCTCATGCCCGCTTGCGTGAGCGTATTGTTCGTCGTGTCACTGATGGCTTTGCCAATCCCAAAGTCGGCCACGAGCGCGTGACCGTCTTGCAGCATAATGTTTTCGGGCTTGATGTCACGGTGCACAATGCCCAATCGATGCGCGTGATCGAGTGCGCCCGCGACTTCGCTCGCGATGCGCACGGCGACGTGCATGGGCATCTGCGGATGCGCGTCGAGTGTGTCGCGCAGCGATTGCCCTTGCACGTTCGGCATCACATAGAACAGGGTGCCGTTTGCGTCGCCCGAGTCGTACAACGGCAAGATGTGCGGATGACTGAGTTTCGCGGCGAGTTGAATTTCGCGCAGAAACCGATCGCGTCCGACAGACGCTACGACGTCATCACGCAGCACTTTGATCGCGACATCGCGATCGTGTTTGAGATCGTGCGCGAGATAGACGGTGGCCATGCCACCCGCGCCAAGTTCGCGGTCGAGACGGTAGCGGTCGGACAGCGCGGTGGAGAGTCGTTCGACGACT
>JANXUN010000507.1 GCA_025356185.1 Gemmatimonadaceae bacterium | reverse complement strand
CCCCCCCCCCCCCGGCCACTCTCCCGTCTCCGGTCTCTATTCTCTCTTCTTCGTATTAGTACCGATAATGATCGGCTTTGTACGGACCGTTCATTCCAACGCCAAGGTAACTCGCCTGATCGGTCGTGAGCTTCGTAAGCTTCACGCCCAGCTTGTCCAAATGCAAACGCGCGACTTTCTCATCGAGATGCTTGGGCAGCGTGAACACCTTCTTGCCGTACTTCTCAGCGTTCGCGTGCAACTCAAGTTGCGCTAACACCTGATTCGTAAAGCTCGCACTCATCACAAAGCTCGGGTGACCCGTCGCGCAACCCAAATTCATCAAGCGCCCTTCGGCGAGAATCAGAATCGAGCGACCATTTGGCAGCACAAACTCATCGTACTGTGGCTTGATGTTGATGCGCTTCATGCCTTCAACTTTCTTGAGACCGGCCATGTCGATCTCATTGTCAAAGTGACCAATGTTTGC
Organism: Gemmatimonadaceae bacterium; assembly: GCA_025356185.1. GTDB lineage: Bacteria > Gemmatimonadota > Gemmatimonadetes > Gemmatimonadales > Gemmatimonadaceae > Gemmatimonas. Next base: position 6,289 of record JANXUN010000507.1, on the reverse strand, counting down.
GACAATCGCTTTGTCCTTCATGCGGCTCATGTGCTCGACGGTAATGACGTTCTTGTTGCCCGTCGCCGAGACAAACACGTCGGCCGTATCAACAACGTCTTCGAGCGTCGTGACTTGATACCCTTCAAGCGCCGCTTGCAGTGCGCAAATGGGATCAACCTCGGTGACAATCACGCGCGCGCCCTGACCTTTCAGTGCCTGTGCGCAGCCTTTGCCCACGTCGCCGTAACCCAGCACCACAACAATCTTGCCAGCCAGCATCACGTCGGTCGCGCGATTGAGTCCGTCAACCACCGAGTGACGGCAACCGTACAAGTTGTCAAACTTGGACTTGGTCACCGCGTCGTTCACGTTGATCGCCGGGAACGCCAGCGTGCCCGCGCGCTCCATCTCGTACAAGCGATGCACGCCGGTCGTCGTTTCTTCTGACACGCCGCGAATGCTCGCCAACACTTTCGTCCAACGATGCGGATTCTTTGCGTGTTCGGCGCGCAGCAAATCCAAAATCACGCCCCACTCTTCGGGCTCGTTATCAGCATCAAACGACGGAATCACACCGCTCTTTTCATATTCGGCGCCACGGTGCACCAATAACGTTGCATCGCCACCGTCATCAAGCAGCAAGTTCGGTCCCGTGCCGTCGCTCCACATCAGCGCCTGTTCGGTACACCACCAGTACTCATCGAGCGTTTCACCCTTCCACGCAAACACCGGTGTGCCCTTGGGTGCACTCACGCTGCCATGCGGGCCCACTGCGACTGCTGCAGCCGCGTGATCTTGCGTGCTGAAAATGTTGCACGACACCCAGCGCACATCCGCGCCCAGTGCCACAAGCGTTTCAATGAGGACGGCAGTTTGCACGGTCATGTGCAACGAGCCCATGATCTTCGCGCCCTTGAGTGGTTGCTGTCCTGCGTACTCTGCCCGTACGGACATCAACCCTGGCATCTCTTGCTCAGCAAGACGAATCTCTTTGCGACCCCATTCGGCCAACGACAGGTCACGCACCGCAAATGACGGGCGTGCCGCCTTCGCCAATGTGGTGACGCCCTGTTCCGTCATGACTTCAGTAACCATCCGCTTGATCCTCTGAGTGAATTTTGTACGGCGTGAAATCCGCCACCGTGCGTGCCACCGTGGTGCGTGCAATCGCTGAAAACATCGCGGGCCCCGTTGCCGTCGTATCGACCGGCAACGCGGTGTAACGCACAGCGTCAAACCCTGCTTGACCAACCCACGTGCGCAGCGTTGGCTCGTCAAAGCCCAACCACACGTGTCCCATTTGTTGCTGATACTCCGCACGCGTGTGCGCGCGCATGTCGGCAATGAGCAACCGACCGTTCGGGCGGAGAACACGCCGGGTTTCGCGCAGCGCACGCGCGGGATCGGCAACGTGATGCAGCACGAACATCATCACCGCAACATCGAGTGAAGCATCGGCGAACGGCAGACGTTCCAGTGTGCTGTCGTGTATGGTGACATTGTCAAACGATTGCAGGCGCGCTCGCGCGGCAGACAGCATCGCCGTCGACGTATCGACTGCGTGTACATGCGCGACGTGCGGTGCGAGCGCGGCCGAGAGTGCGCCGGTGCCGCAGCCCAAGTCAGCGACCTGCCACGATGGTTCACACAGCGCGAATGCCGCGAGCAGATCAGCGCGCGCACCAAACATCGACGTGCGCAGTATGTCCCATTCATCGCTGACATCGGCAAAGAACGCTTCGCTCCGCGTGCGGCGCGCGGCCAGCACAGCGTCCACCCGGGCAACGTCCTGACGCACGGCGGGAGTGTCGTACATCGGTGCGCGGACAAGCGCCCACAGCGAGGCGGCCTCTTCGGCGAGCAGTGGCGATACTCCGTACCAGCGACTCGCTCCGTCCGCACGCGAAGTGACCCACCGTTCGTCGGCCAAAATCTTGAGGTGTCGACTGACAGTGCTTTGCGGCAGTTGGAGCGCCGAGCACAGCTCACCGACGGTCAGTTCTTGCGGCTCGAGCGCCAGTAATAGGCGGCAGCGAGTGGCGTCGGCCAGCTCGGTCAGCCGTTCGTGGATGGTGAGCTTGAGGGAGGTCACGTGTGGTTATATATCCGCATATCCGGATATATGGATAACACCGCGAATTCCGCCAGTCAACTCCGGACGCGGTCGAGATGTGGCGACACGGGCACGGGGTCCGCCATTCCGAGTACAATCACCCCATGAATCTCGACCGCTATTTGGAGCGCATTCAGGTCGATGGGCTGGTTCGCGCAGATTTCGCGACGCTTCGCGCACTCCACCGCGCACACCTGCTGGCAATTTCGTACGAAAATCTCGACATCCATTTGGGCCGCCCGCTGCTGCTCGATAACGAGGCGGTGTTCGAGAAAATCGTCGCCCGGCATCGCGGCGGTTGGTGCTACGAAATGAATGGCCTGTTCGCGAGTGTGCTGCGCAAGATCGGCTTTGACGTCGCGTTATTAGCGAGCGCTGTTGATCGGGCACCGCAAGGCAACGACGGCGATTTTGACCATCTCGTCCTGCGCGTGCGCTGCGCCGACACTGGCGACGCGCCGTGGCTCGTTGATGTGGGCTTCGGCAATGGGTTTTTTGAGCCGCTGCCGCTTACGATCGGCACGTACACGCAGCGCGGATTTTCTTACCGTCTCACGCACGCCGACGGCGCGTGGTTTTTTCACAACGATCGCATTGGCGACGGGTATGGATTTCTCGATCACGCGCGCGATATCGGAGAGTTTGCGAGCCGATGTGCGTGGTTGCAGTCGAATCCCACGTCGCCGTTTGTTGTACGCACGTCATGTCATCGATACACGGCTGACGGCGTCATTAGTCTGCGCGGTGCGGTGTTAAGAACCGTCACCGCTCAACACGAATCGGACACGGTACTTGAGTCGCGCGCAGACTACGCGCACGCACTGCGTCACACATTTGAGTTGTCACTTACTGACGACGAGATTGAAACGCTGTGGTCGCGCGTCTGGCTGGCACACCTCGCGTGGATCGCATTGATCCGCAAGTGATTCATGCGCGCGCTACTTCGGCTGCAGCCGCACCGTAATCTGCACGCCTTTGAGCGCGCGCGAACGGAGCGTCGTACGTTTCGGAATACGCGCCATCTGCAATGCGCAGCGTCGCCGTCGCATCCGGCGCGCGCCAAGCATCGTCAGCAGCATCACGCCTCCGCGCATCAGCGTCTCCCGTCTCCCGTCTCCCGTCTCCGGTCAACCTTCTCCCGTCTCACAGCACCGCTCGCAACTGTCTCGCGCACCAATCTCCAACCGCGTGCCACCACGTTCGCTGCGTCCATGTTGTCTTTGTAATCTCAATACTGTGCGCGCAGTCGTTCGTGAACGCGTTCTCCAAATCGTGTGCAGTCCCCGTGTCAAACAACAACACGTTACACTCGGCGTTCAACCAAAACGACCGAAAATCCAGGTTGGTCGAGCCCACCACACCCGCAGCGCCGTCAACCACCAGCGTTTTCGAATGCAACGTGGCCAACTGATACTCGAATACGCGCACGCCACGGTTTAAGAGCGCGCGATACGCACCATGCGCCGCATGACGCGCCAACCTCACATCAGTTTTCTCGCCGGGCACAAGCAACCGCACATCCACGCCGCGACGCGCTGCCGCGCGAAGCAGTGACAGTGCACGAGATGGCGGCGCAAAGTACGGCGTCGTAATCCACAAGCGCGTTCGCGCGCCGCCGACCAAACTCGCCAACACCGCCAGCAATTCGCGCTGGCCGCGCCCCGGTCGTGCATCCAACACCAACGCGGTCGACTTGTCCGTGTGCGCGCCCACGTCGGCGCGCCGCCTTACTCGCCGACCGCGCTTTCGCGGACGTACGCGAGTCAGCTGTTGCTCCACGCGCGCCATGAAAGACTGGCCACGAAATGACCACTCGCGCGTCGCACGCAACGCCACCGTCTGTTCGTCCCATGAGATGTACTCAAGGCCCGGCAGTGGCGGGCCGTCTGCGCGATCCCACCCTTCTGCAAATACTGACGCCAGCTCTGCCGCCACCGAACCGTGCAGCCGCACCATGGTGTCGCGCCATGCACCCGTGTCATGGTGACGAATCGACGAGCCATACTCGACGCCGATATTCATACCGCCCGTGAATGCAACGCTTCGATCAATGACCACAATCTTGCGATGATCACGCCGCAACGCCTGAAAGGGGAGGTACCGCAAGCGGTGAAACAACCGCACCGTGATCCCGTCACGCGTCAGCCCCTTCCAAAACTCGCTCTTCGTTTCGAGCGATCCCACCGCGTCAGCCAGCACGTTCACACGCACGCCACGGACAACCGCACGCGCCAATGCGCGCTCAACTTCGACGCCAATGCGGTCGTCACGCAGAATGTACGTCTCGAGCAACACCTCGTCGCGCGCGCCGTCAATCGCCGATATCATTGCTTGAAACGCCTGCTCGCCATCGACTATGAGCTGCGAATCGGAACACTCGTGCAGCGGACTTTGCATGAGTTGCTGCACTAACGCCGGAAAGGCTGGATCGCGTACGCCACCCGCCAACAGGTGCGCGCGCGCCCATGCGCGGTATGTGCGCAGCTCGCGTGCTGGCGTTTCAGTCGACATTTTGAAGCATGACCCTACTTCTCCGGCTCGCAATCAACGCCGCCGCGCTCTGGTGCGCTGCGCGCTTCATCGAAGGCATCTCGTACACGGGCAGTTGGCAAGGGCTGTTTGTACTCGCGCTCGTGTTTGGCATCATCAACACGTTTATTCGCCCCGTGCTGCGCTTCTTCGCGTTCCCAATCACCTTCCTCACACTCGGCCTGTTCACGCTGGTGATCAACGCCGCGATGCTGCTGCTCACCGCGCGCGTCGCCGAGAGTGTTGGTATTTCGTTTGCCGTACGCGGATTTATTCCGGCGCTGTTGGGCGCGATCTGTGTGAGTCTGTTCAGCACAGTCATGAGCGCGATACTCATCCGCGACAGTGACAAAAGCGACGACAAGTGATACATGGTGTGATGGCGCGCGCAGTCAGGTGCGCTACCACACAAAAAACCGAATGAATAGCTGACAGAATAGCGCGCCAACAATCGTCATCGAAAAGCCCCACAACAACAGCTGTCGAAACAGCGTCTTGATATCGTAGCTACTCGGCACGGCGGCTATACACAACGCGCCGATGGTGGACAGCGGCGATACGTCAACAATCGCGGCGCCAACATTAATGCTCAGCGCAATCTCCAATGGATTACCGCCGCCTAACTTCGCGACTAATCCTGGCACTGCGGGCAAAAACGCTGGATACACGACGCCCGCGGTCGAGCTGTAGGTCGACAACAGGCCAGTCACACCGGCGATAACACCGTTCACCGATCCCGGTGTTGCAAGACGCGAAAGCATCGTCGTAAACAGGTCCATGCCGCCGGTTTTTTCGAGGACGCCAATCAGTACGCTCACGCCGCACACCATCACCAGCACCGCCCACGGCACCTGCTTTACCATCGACGCGTCGTCGCCCGCGCCAATCACGACAAGCGCGCTGGCGGCGATAAACGCACTGAGCCCGGGATTGAGTTTGAACAGCAGCACACTCGCAACCCACAGTGCCACAGTGACCAATGTGATCGCGTGCGTGCGCGTGAACGGCTCGTGATCATCATCGAGCGCAACTGGCTCGCTGCGTAGCAGCGCAGGTCCGCCAAACAGCGACCACGCCAGCACGGCAGCGAGTGAGTGCGCAACAAAGTTTGCCGCCCACACTTCCCACGGATGCCCCGGCAGATTGGCACGCGTCATCAGCTGTTGCACCAACACACCGATCGCACTGATCGGCGACAAATTTCCCGCGTTCGCGCCGTTTCCGACCATAAGAATGGTGAGCAGCATGGGCACTTTCGCGCGTCGTGCAATTCCCACGGCGAGCGGTGCAAACAACGCAGAGGTTGCAATCGCGCCCGGGCCACTCGTCGAAATCGCACACGCGAGCGCAAAGAATAGAAACGGTAGCATTGCGGCACTGCCGCGAATCTGACGCACGGCCGCATGTGCTAACGCGTTCATCGTTCCGTTAACTTGTGCGATACCAAACAACAACGTGACGCCGAGCAGCGTGAGAAAGAGCGACGACGGAAATGTGGCCATCACTTGCTCGACCTTCATGCCGCCTGCAAACATCGCAATCGGCCACGCCATTGCCACTGCAAGCACTCCCACATTTACACGCGAGGTGAGGCTGGCCAACACCACGACCATTAGCGCGAGCAACGACAGCATGGCGGGGTTCATAGCACGATGCTTATGGTGG
>JANXUN010000504.1 GCA_025356185.1 Gemmatimonadaceae bacterium | reverse complement strand
GACGCCCTAGCACTCGTCGCCTATGAAAAACGGCGCGCATCGGATCATTCCGATGCGCGCCGTTTTTATTGTGCGCAGCTGCTGACGCTATGACTTGGGGGGAAACAGCTTGTTCAGCTCGGCTTTCACTGCATCGAGTTCTCGCTTCAGCTCTGCGTATCGCGCTAACGCATCGCGTCCAACTTTTTGATCGACGCGGCCGGTCATTCCCGACAGATACTGAATGTGCGCTTGCAATCCCGGCTTTCCGTAGCGCAGCTGCTGCGTGTTGAGCTTGGCCGAAATGACTTGCACCTTGGACAGCGTATCAGCCGCCGCGCCGCTCGCGCCTTTCAGTCGCGTCTCCGCCGCGCGCGTGCGCTGCACTTGTGTGTTCACATCAGCAACAAGCTCACGCATTTTGGTGTTGTGCTCAAACTGCTCGCGCAGATCCGCGACGGTAAGTCCCTCGGCAGTAAAGCGCGGATCGATCAGTACGTTAAACGCTACGGTTTGCACGGTCGCGCCTACGGTGAGTCGCGCCTGATATGCGCCCGGCGGCGCACCCAGTCCGTTGGAATGTTGCACACTCCATACGAATCGATTAAAGCCCGCATTCTTCGTCACGATGTTCATCGGCGGCCCGGTCGGTCCACGACCCCCGCGTCCACCACCGCCTCCGCCCGCGTCATCGGCGGGCGGAGCCTCTGGATCGTCACCGCCGGCACCACCGCCGCCACGTCCACCACGTCCCGCCGCGAGTACCGGTGCGCCGCTCTTGTACGTGTTCACGACGGCGCCCTTCGCGTCCGTGATCTCAATCTTGACGGTGTCGCTCGGCGTCGTCGACATGTAGTACTCGATGTTCGGACCTAGATATGCGGCGCCCGTTGGCGTCCGGTATCCGTCGCGCGGCTTGTACAGATGCACCGCAGTCTGTGTCGATTGCGGCGTGATCTGCGACAGCGACGACACGTTGTCCATCACCCACATCGCACGACCTTGCGTCGCAATGATCAAGTCATTGCGAAACACTTTGATGTCGTTGATCGGCACATTGGGCAAATTGCGCTGGAACGACTGCCAGTGTCCACCATTGTCAAATGAAACAAACATGCCGAACTCCGTACCCGCGTACAGCAACCCTTCACGCGCGGGATCCTCGCGCACGACGCGCGTCGGCGCATCCGCAGGAATGCCGTTCGCGCCGCTGGTGAGACGCGTCCACGTCGCGCCGTAGTCGTCCGTGCGATAGATGTACGGCGCGTAGTCACCGAGCAGATAGCGATAGACAGCGAAGTACGCCGAACCGTTGCGATGCGGTGACGATTCAATCCACGCGACGCGTCCGCCGGTAGGCAGATCCTTTGGCGTGACGTCTTTCCACGTCTTGCCATTGTCACGCGTCACATGAAACGGGCCGTCGTTAGAGCCCGTCCAAATCACACCGGGTTCACGCACCGATTCGGTAATCGCGTACAGCGTGCTGTAAAACTCTTCGCCGGTCACGTCGCGCGTGATCGGTTCGCCGCTTGCGCCTTGGCAGCACGGCGGGAACGCCGTGAGATCGGGAGAGATCTTTTCCCACGTCACGCCTTTATCGCGTGTGCGATGCAAGTACTGCGAACCGTAGTACAGCACACTTGGATCGTGCGGCGAAATCGCCATGGGCGACACGCGCTGGAAGCGAAAGATCAATTCGCCACCGGCATTACCATACAGCGACTGCGCGCCGATCCAATAGTTCTTCGATATTCCCGTTTCAGTGTTTTGCACACTGAATTGTCCTTTGCACGAACCGTAGATGATGTTCGTGAGTGTCGGATGCGGAATAATCGGGCCTGTTTCGCAACCGGGACCGGTCTTGAGTGCCGCCGTGTTGAACGGTTCGCCGACACTGCTAAAGTAGTACGTGCTGTTGTCTTGCTGCGCGGCGTACACTTTGTATGGAAATGTGTTATCGGTCCACACACCGTAAAATTCTGCCGACGGCTGATTTTCCTGTGTTGACCACGTCTTACCGCCATCAAACGAGACATTCGCACCGCCATCATTTGACTGAATCATCGTCTGCCCATTAGTTGGACTGATCCAAATGTCGTGATTGTCTGTGTGCGGCGTTCGGAATGGCGTAACGGTTTTTCCACCGTCAACCGATTTGTAAAACGTTTCCGCACCGCCGTACACGATGTCGGCATTGGTCGGATCGGCGCCGAGTGTCGTGTAGTAAAACGGACGCTGCGTGAGGCCGGGATTGGAGTTCATCAACTGCCACGACGCGCCGGCGTTATCCGAGCGATACAGTCCACCACCGGGTAGCGCTTCGATAAGTGCGTAGATGCGCTGCGGATTGGCCGCGGTGACGGCGAGATTCGCCTTACCAATAAGATCGGGAGGCAATCCCGTCATCCCGCGCGTCCACGTATCGCCGCCGTCGACGCTTTTGTAAAAGCCACCTTCGCGCGAGCCACTGATAATCGACCACGGCTTACGTTCGATGCGCGACATCCACGCGTACACCACGTTCGGATTGCCAGGTTGCAACTCGACATCCATCGCGCCGGTGCTATCGCTGACGTAAAGCGTGCGATTCCATGTCTTGCCGCCATCGACGGTTTTGTAAATGCCGCGCGCATTGCTCGGCTTGAAAATGTCGCCGTTGGCGGCCACCCAGACGATGTTGGGGTTTGTGGGATGAATGCGCACGCCGCCGATCTGGCCCACGTTATACAAGCCGGCGAATGTCCACGTTTTGCCACCGTCGACTGTTTTGTACACACCGCGACCCGTCGAGACATTGCTGCGTACGCCGTCAGAACCGGTGCCGAGATAAATCGTGTTCGGATCGGATTCAGAGACGGCAATCGATCCCGTTGAACCGATCGGAATCTTGCCGTCGGTGATCGGCGTCCAAGTTGTTCCGCCATCTGTGGTGCGAAATACACCGCCGCTCGCGACGCCCATGTAGAACGTTCGCGGTTGCGACGGCACGCCAGTCACGGTTGTCACGCGTCCGCCGATGGAGTGACCCATCAGACGATAGTTCATGCCGTGCAAGACGTTCGTATCGACGGCATCCATCATCGGTGCGCGTATGATCGCGGCTTTGTTTGCGGCGGGACGTGTCGAAGACTTGGTAGGTTGCTGCGCGTTCGTCGTGATGAGCGGTGCGACGCTGGAAATCGCGAACAGCGTGCACAGCACGACAAGGTGACGAGTCACGGAAGGGACGGGTGAGGGGAGGCACGACGGTCAACGTGCAGATGAACAATACATTATGACCGTATCAGGACAATCGCTCCCGCACTTCGACCCAAG
>JANXUN010000500.1 GCA_025356185.1 Gemmatimonadaceae bacterium | reverse complement strand
CGCGCGATTGGTTCGTCATCGGCGATGACAACGGTGACCTTGGCGTCGACAGTCATGCCGCAACACCATCGCGCGCGGGGAGCGTGAGCGTTGCCACGAATCCGCTATGCAGCTCGGAGTTCGTGACCAGTGAACTCGTATCCCCGCACAGCACGCGCAACCGTTCGCGAAGTCTCACAAGTCCTGTACCGCGCGCCGTCGCTGATTGATCGGCGCCCACGCCGTCGTCGGTCACCGCGATCGTCAGCACGTCGTTTCGCACTGCCGCGCGAATCCGCACCGTCGTCACCTCAATGCGAGGAGCAGCGCCATGTCGCACGGCGTTTTCGACAAGCGTCTGCAGGGCGAACGACGGCACCAATGCATCAAGGGCCTCGACCGACAGCTCCGCGTCGACAATCAGTCGGTCGCCAAAACGCATATTTTCGAACGCCAGATAGCGTTGCACGAACGTCCACTCGTCGGCAAGTGGCAGCAGATCACGCGTCTCTTCGATGCTGGTGCGCAGCAGTGCTGCCAGCTGCTCGGCGGCGTGCGAAGCCTGTTGCGGATTATGCGGAATGAGTTGTACGACAGTGTGCAATGCGTTGAACAAGAAGTGCGGATTGATCTGCGAGCGCAACGCTGCGATTTGTGTGTGCGCCACCAGTGATTCGGCCAGCGACGCGCGCTCAGTCGCTTGCGTGGCGTACGAAATACTCGCCACCATCGCATACATCCACACGCCGGTAATCAAGAACGGAACGAGCGGCGCACCCGCGGTCAAACGCAGTGCGTGTCCATGCGACGCGCGCACGCTTCCTTCCAACAACGCCGACGTGAGATACCACGTTACGGAGTACAGCGCCGCTGCCATGAGTTGCGCGACGATGAAGACGCCGCGCATCGGCCTCGGCCAGCGATAGCGCTGCGTAAGGCGGTGTACCACCAAACCGAGCAGCGCCGCGCAGAGAATCGCGTGAAAACCAGTCTCGATCGCCGTCGATGCGGACGTGTCCGGGTGCATTGTCACGATCAGAATCGTGTACAGCGCCCACATCGGCAGCCATCCGATAACCAGCTGCAACCATACCCACGTTCGCGGCATCCCTAAACGTGCTAGCGCGGCGCCGTCGCGGCAACGCGTTTCGCTTCAATCAGCGTGATCCCCTCGCTCCACGTCTTTCCGTCGTCAAACGAGCGGTCAAGACGATAGGTAAAGCTGGCGGGCGCAATTTTGAGAAACGTCGCGCGCGAGATGTACGCTTTTCCGTCGCTGTCGACACCGCGGCCGCTCACGACTAGGTCACCACTGCGGAATTCAGCTGTTGATTGCGAGCTCTGACCTTTGAACACGTCAATGGCCGCAATCACCCAATGTCTGGTCTTTGTTTCGTAGAATCGCGTGGTGTTGGTCAGCAGGTTCGGATTGCCCGCTTTGTCGGTCAGCCGAATCTCGTCTTCGATGCCGTACCCATCAAACGCGCGCCACGCTTTCCACGTGCCGGCCAACTTCGGGACGCCGTGTACACGCTGCGCTAACGTGGCGGCTTTTGGCTCGGCGGTGATCTCCCATTGCCCAACGAGAAAATCAAACTGCGCGCTTTCTTTCGGCGCGGCTTGCACGGGCGCTGACGTGGTGCCTCCGTGCAGCTGCGCATGCGCGCCTCGCGGCGCAGCAAACGTCGCAACAAATGTCAGTAAAACAAACAATCGCGTTGTAATGCCAACGGGGCGACGCATGAATCCTCCAGAGTGTCGATCAAACGAAAGTATCCGACTGAACCATGTCGTGATCACACGTCGGTAACCAGCCGCAATTCGCCCAACGGTCGAAGCGTGCTGTCGAATGGCACTAGCAGCCGTAGCCAACGTAATCGTCCTCATCCTAATCTCCGTTCATGATCACATCCGCCGCATCCATGCTGTCGCTGCACGACGTCGCTCGTGCCTATGAAACGCCGTCAGGACCATTTCACGCGCTTGACGACATCTCACTCGAAATTTCCCGCGGCGAGTTCGTAGCGATCGTTGGAGAATCCGGCAGCGGTAAATCGACACTCTTGTCGCTCATCGCTGGGATTGATCGACCAACACGCGGCGAAATCGTCGTGGACGGCACACCGGTACACGCGCTTGCTGAACGTGAACTCTCGGCGTGGCGCGGCGCGGCCGTGGGCATCGTCTTTCAATTCTTTCAGCTGCTACCCACGCTCACCGCCGCTGAGAACGTGATGCTGCCGATGGATTTCTGTCATCGGTACGCGTTTGATGAGCGCCGCGTGCGTGCTGAACGACTGCTGCAGCGGCTTGGAGTCGGCGATCAGTGCGACAAGCTGCCGTCCATGTTATCTGGCGGACAACAACAGCGCGTTGCCGTTGCGCGCGCCTTGGCCAACGAACCTGTGGTCCTGTTGGCGGATGAGCCTACAGGCAACCTCGACTCCAAAACGTCTGATGCGATGTTGGCGATCTTTGCCGAGTTGGCGCGCGACGGGCAAACGATCGTGATGGTGACGCACGAGCAGCGCGCACTTCGACACGCCTCGCGCATCGTGACGCTCGCTGATGGGCGTCTCGTGTCCGATTCAGCGTCATGACGCGATTGCGCTGGCGCAAAATTCTGCGCGACTTGCGACTGCACCCTTCGCGCACCGCGCTGGTGGTGCTCGCGATGGTGGTGGGGCTCGCGGGCGCAGGCGCAGTGCTCGACACATGGGCCCTCATGCGACAAGTCACACGCGAAGAGTATCGCGCAAGCCATCCTGCATCGGCAACGTTGCGTGTCGATTCCGTAAACGCCGCGCTCGTTGCACAACTGCAAGCGCGGCCCGACTTGAGCGCGGTGCAAGCGCGTCGCAGTGTGAGCGGAACCGTCAAGCGTCAAGGTGATGTCACATCTCACGCTGTCGTGCTGTATTCGCTCGCAGATTTTCGCAGCGGCCGCATCGGCAGCATTGTATCGCAGTCCGGTGACTGGCCGCCCACCGACGGATCGTTAGTGCTAGAGCACTCGTCACTCGAGTACGGTGGGCTTGCGAGTGGTGACACGATCGTGGTACAACTGCCCAATCACGACGCACACACGCTGACCGTGCGCGGCGTTGCGCGAGATGTGGGGCTGCCACCGGGGTGGATGGAGCATGTCGTCTATTCGTTCGCGTCGCCGCAGACCATGGCGCAGCTGGGTGCGTCGGCGACATTTAACGAGATACAGTTAATTGTGCGCGACAGCACGCTCGACCGTGACGGTGTGCGGCGTGTCGCGTACGACGTGAAACGCGCGATTGAAAGCCAGGGACATGCCGTTTCCAACGTCGACGTGCCAGTTCCCGGCGAACACCAACACGCGGCACAGATCAATTCGCTGCTGTACACGCAAGGTGCTTTTGGAGTACTCGCGTTAGTGTTGAGTGGTGTGCTGGTTGTGAACCTCATCGCAGCGATGCTCGCCGGACAGGTGCGCGAAATCGGCATCATGAAGGCCATCGGTGCATCGCCATCTCAAGTCGCGTCGATGTATCTCGCGATGGCGTTTCTGCTCGGTGTTGTGGCGTGTGCGATCGCGCTCCCGCTCGCAGCGATTGTCGGACGCGCGTACGCCAACTTTACCGCCGACTTGCTCAACTTCAGCACGATCGGTTTCTCGATCCCGTGGTCGGCGTTCGCGATGCAGCTCGCCGTTGGGCTCACGTTGCCGGTCGCTGCGGCGTCGATTCCCGTCGTTCGCGGCTGTCGCATCTCCGTTGCCGACGCGCTTCGTGATCTGGGCATCTCGTCGGCGTCGACCACAGCGTCGGCTTCGTCGAGTTTTGCGCACGCACTGACGCGCACTGGGCTCTCGCGTCCGATGTTGTTGTCGCTGCGTAACGCATTTCGTAAGCGGCAGCGCATGCTGCTCACACTGCTCACGCTTTCGATGGGCGGCGCGGTGTTCATGGGCGCGGGGAATCTCAAGACCGCCGTTCGCGGGGCAGTCGGACTGATTTTTGAGACGCAGCGGTACGATCTGGCGCTACGGCTTGATCGCGCGTGGCCCGTCGATTCGATCGAGCGACTTATTGCTCCCATCGGTGGAGTTGAGTCCGTCGAAGCGTGGAGCGCCGCGCGCGCCGCGCTGGATCATCACGACGGCACACTGGGCAACGCGTTTCCGGTGAGCGGCGTGCCATTCCGAACGACGTTGCTCGAACATCGGCTCGTCGAAGGACAGTGGCTTTCTTCGCCGGGAACGCGAGAACTCATCGTCAATCGGCGAGTCGCCATCGACGAGCCGGCGTTTCGTGTTGGTGCGCATGTGACGCTGCTGATGTCGGGACAGCCACAGGACTATACCGTGGTTGGCATCATCGAGTCGGGACCGTCTCCCATCGCATATGCGTCACGGGAGTTCGTCTCGACCGAAGCTGGTGGCGCGATTGCTGATCGGCTCGTCGTTCGAAGCACACTGCGAGGCGAACCGTCTCAGATCGAACTCATGCAGCGCGTGCGAACGGCGCTCGCCAGCGCGCGCGTGACCGTGCAGTCGGGCCAACTTATGAGTGAGTCACACGCCGTGATGGAGGACCACTTGCTCATGGTCGCGGGCTTTCTTGGCATTATGGGGCGACTCATGATCGTCGTTGGCGGACTCGCGCTCGCTTCAACGATGGGCATGGCCGTGCTCGAGCGCACACGCGAGATCGGTGTGATGCGCGCGATCGGTGCACCGCATCGCTCTATCCTCGTGATGGTTCAAACCGAAGGACTGGTCATTGCGCTGTTAAGCTGGTTGCTCGCAATCCCACTCTCGCTCCCGATGAGCATTGCGCTCGGGAATGCGTTTGGCCGCATTATGATTCCCGTCGCGACGCGCTACACGCCCGAATGGATTGGCGTCGCGCAGTGGCTCGCTGTCGCCGTGATTGTATCGCTCGTCGCGTGCGCCGCGCCCGCATGGCGCGCCACACGCATCACGACCAAGGCGGCGCTGGCGTACGAGTAAGAGCTCATCCGTGAGCGCGGTCGCAGCGATAAATCACTGCATATCGAATCAGCGCTTGACGCGTCCGGCGCTCTTGAGTGAGTCGACCAAGCGATGCACACGCACTTTGATCGCATCGCGACCAATTGCGTAGTCCTTACTCACCGATGGCAAGCTGTCCCACTGTGCGCGTGGGACTCTCGCACCGGCCGTCGCTGCGGCCGGCACGTCAAAGGAGACGACATACGACGCATTGGTAAGATCGTTCGGAAGCAACATTTGCGGACGCCACGAGCCGAGTTGAACGTGAGCGGTCGCGAAACTCTGCAGCAGCCACGGCGGCACAAGCGAATCAGCTCGCGTGCCGCGCGACACGGCTCTCATGTTCAGGCCGACTTCCGCCGCGTATTCCTCGAACAACACCTTTGCGATCAAACTCCGCACGGTGCCGTGCTCACACACGAACAACATCGGCTTCACGTCGGCTAACGAGGCCTTTTGCGCGTCGACGTGCTGACCACACACGACAAGCGCCGATAGTATCGACAGGTAACGCAAGCGACCACGCATCATGAATGCCTTAGTAAGAGTGACTCGTGAGCATACGTTGAGGCCGCGAAGCCAGCTCGCACAAGCCTGAGGTTAGCGTGCTCATCCATATCTCTCCTCTTGACGATAGTCGTTGCGACGACTATCGTTTCCACCATGTCTGGATCCCTCGCCTCGGCGCTGAAGCAAAAGCGCAAATTCGCCACCAAAGAACAAGAAGTCGTGCTTGGGCTCCGACTGCTGACGTCCCGCATCACCGAGCCATGGGAACGATTCCTCAAGAGCGAATTCAATCTGTCGCTCAGTCAGTACAATGCACTCCGCATCCTGCGCGGCAGTCATCCCGCACGGCTCCCAAGTAGTGAACTCGGCACGCGCATGATCTCACGCGACCCCGACATCACGCGACTGGTTGATCGACTCAGCGAACGCGGATTGGTCGATCGCGTTCGCAGCGAGTCGGATCGCCGCCTCGTTGAAGTGGGCATCACGTCGGCTGGACTCGCGCTCACGCAGTCAGTCGATCCGCACGTCGATCACATGCCCACTGCACTGCTCGGCAATGTCAGCCAGAAAGACTTGAAGCAACTTGCCGAATTAATCGATCATGTCATTGAACGGCTTGGCACGTTTCCGTAGAGACCTCACCACCCACCTCCAGGACTCTCGCATGACCACAACCCGCCCGCTTCCGCCCGCCGCCGTCGTCATCAATCACACCGTCGCCGATTTTGATTCGTGGAAGCCGCACTTCGATGCCGATGAAGGCGCGCGCAAATCCGCCGGAATTCTTGGACATCACATCAATCGCGGACACGACAATCCGAACGATGTGAGCATCTACATGGCGATCACCGACGTTGCAAAAGTCCAAGCCTTCGCATCCTCTCCTAGACTGCACGAGTTCATGCGTACGTCAGGTGTGACCAGCGCGCCCCATGCAACATTTATGACGCCAACCTACGAACACCTCGTGTGGGACCGCACGCTGCCGTCGATGATGGTGTCACATACCGTCGCCAATTACGACGCGTGGATGGACGGTTACAAACAGGCGGCTCACGTTCGCGCCGCCGGCGGGATCATCGGCGATGCGGTCAATCGGTCGGTCGAGAACCCGAATCTCGTCGTGGTTTACCACCAGGCCGAAACGCACGGAGCGTTGACGGCGTTTGCGAGCAGCCCCGAACTCAAGGGCGCCATGAAGCATTTGGGCGTGACCGGCGCGCCCACAATCACGTTCGTCACCGGCGGTTGGGCCAAGAACTACTAAACGGCTCGTTCGGCCCTCACTTCACGTTTTGACCGATCCGCCACATCACGCCGGACGGATCGGTCAAACAGAAGTCCCGCATTCTCCACGGCTGCAACTCCACCGCCGAAAGCCTCACACCATACTTCTCGGCCACGCCGCTGTCGTGTACCTGCTGCCACCATGCGTCGACATCCTCGACAAGCATGCTGATCATATAGTTCTCAGCAAACGACGCCGCGCAGAAATCCTGCAGCAAGAATGCCGCATTCTCGAAATGAAAATACGCGACGCCCCCGCCGTCGGACGCCATCGTGAAACCCACGTCTTTGTAAAACTGCTTGGAGACTTCAAAGTTCTTTGACGGGACGAACGCTTTGATTTCGGTAACAGCAAGATTGGGCATTGGTGTGCCTCGCTAAGGTCGGATCGTCATGATTGTCGCCTGCATGATGGCGATCACCTTGTAGTCATTGCCAGCATCAGTGAACGCGCGCACCTCGCTCGTACACACCGTCAACGATTTGCCCGCATTCTGCACTTTCCCGATCGCCACAAAACGTGATCCGATCGCGGGGCGTAACAAATTGATCTTGAACTCAGCGCTCACCACATCCAACTCTGGCGCGACCTTGGTCAGCGCTGCATACCCGCACGAACTATCGGCGATGCTCGTGATCGCACCGGCATGCACAAAACCGTGCTGCTGCGTCCAGCGTTCAGAGTATGGCATCGCAATGTGCACCTCGCCGTCCGCGACGTGGTCGAGCGTCGCGCCAAGCGAGATCATCAGCCCTTGTCGGTGAAAGCTCTCGGCGATGCGTTGATGGCTGTCGGTCATTTACAGAATCTTGACGGCGTCCGCCCCCGCCGCCAATGCCGAATTTTCGCCGCACCCACTTGACGAGCGGCCGGTAGTGCTCATAATCTCCTATATATCTAGGAGATGCGCCTGGTGCGTAGGCGCGAAGCGCTCCCTCTGATGAATTTCCAGCACCGACAGTCATAGGAGACCACATGCCGCCAACGTTCACAGAACGCGAACTCGACATCATGGCTGTTCTCTGGGAACGAGGGCCATCGACCGTCGCTGAGGTGCGCGCGAGACTCGTCGACGAGTTAGCGCACAACACCGTGCTGACGGTGCTCACCGTTCTTGAGCAAAAAAACCATGTCTCGCACACGGAAGAAGGCAAAGCGCATCGATTTCGCGCGCGTGTAAAGCGTGAAGACGCCGGCGCCACCGCTGCGTCGCGCATGGTCGACAAACTTTTTGGCGGCTCGACAGAGCGGCTGCTGACGCACCTTGTCACTGAGCGTGAGGTAACGCCCGCCGAGTTGCGACGGCTGCGCGCGCTGCTCGACGAAAAGTTGTTGGAGGCCGACGATGCTGATTGACTGGATGCTCTATGCAACGCTTGTCGCGCTTGTTTTTTCGCTGGCCGCACTGCGCGTTGAACGCATCCTGCTGCGTGGACGTTCGGCAGTGCGCGGCGTGTGGTGCGCAGCGATCGTGTTATCGATCGTCGCGCCAATCGCCGCACTGACACTCGGCGCTGGAAATCTTCAAGGCGTGGTCGCGCTCCCGAACGCGACGGCAATAGAGCCCAATGTCGGGGCTGCCGCCGTGACTACTCCGGCCATCGCAGTCATTAACGAAACATGGAACTCTGAATTCGCTGCGCGATGGCGCGCGTCAGCGCCGCAGCTGACCACGCCGCTCATGATCGTATGGTTGGCGCTGTCGCTCGCTGGCATCGTCAACATGATTGGCGGCAGTGTTGCACTCGCCCGCCTGCGTCGTGGTTGGCGCGCACAAACGGTCTTGCAGCGCTCCGTGTTGATCTCATCGAACGTAGGCCCCGCCGTTGTTGGAATGATTTCG
>JANXUN010000489.1 GCA_025356185.1 Gemmatimonadaceae bacterium | reverse complement strand
GCATGCGCTGCAGTGCCGCAGGATCTTTCTGCTGTTTTGGGATCACGTACGCAGTCGGAACATCGGTGGTCGTCCACGGATGCTTTTCGTCGAGCGCGCGATCACCTAGTGCGGCGTAGCTCTCGAGCCATCCGGCGCGATCGCGCGCAGCTTCGACAAGCAGTGCCCACGACGCACTGGTTTGATACGCGACGATGTCACCGATGCCCCAGTTTCCGCCCGGCCACACCGCGGGAAAATTCCACGTCGCTTCGCGCGCGTCGTAGCCGCGTCCCGTACCCAGCGATGAAAACGGAATGTTCATCGGCGACGCGAGACGCGCACTGGCTGTTTCGGTGAGCAATCGTGCGCCGCGATGTACGAGCGAATACTGACGCGCGGGTGACCACTGATCGTACGCGGCGTTAGTCGCAACGCCGGTTTTGCCTTCGGAAATCACGCGCCACGACATCGCCATGCCAAGCGCGTTGGTGCTTGCCGTGAGGATCGGGTCAATGTTGGGTTCGACCGGATCCATGTAGGGCGGAATAAATATGCGGCCCGCGTTGCTGCCCTGTTGGTGAATGTCGTTGACGATTTGCGGATCCCACGGCGTGTACAATGAGTCGACCGTGTAGCGTGTTTCTTTCTGCGAGAACGCATACCAATCACGGTTGTTATCGTGACCGGTATAGTGGTGATAGATCTCAGGCGGCTGCGTGCCTTCTGCCGGCGTGCCGATGGTGCTGCGATACCAATCGCCGACGATGTCCACGCCGTCAGGATTTTGACTGGGCACCAACATGATGATCGTGTTGGCGAGAATTTCTTTTGCTTCCGGTGTGTCGGCGCGCGCTAAACGATCAGCAAGCACAAAGGGTGTGAGAAATCCGCCGACTTCTGTTGAGTGAATGCTGGACGTGATGAGAATGACATTCTTGCCCTGCGCGATGAGCGACGCTTTGGTGGCACCGGCGCGTTGGCGCGGATCCATAAGCTGTCGCTGAATTTTTTGATACTTAGGTAAGTTGGCGAGCGTCGCCGAGTCGCTAATAAATGCGACTAAGAACGGACGACCGAGCGTGGTTGGGCCCAAGTTGCGCACCGAGACGCGTGGACTCGCTTTGTCGAGCGCGGTGAAATAGTCGGTGACCTGTTTCCAAGTGGGCAGTTTGCGATCGGTGCCCGGCTCCCAGCCGAGAATGCTTGCTGGCGACGGAATGCCGCTTTTGGGTTTCTGCGCGCGCGCCGCGATCGGGTGTGCAACGACGAGTGTCGTCGCGAGCGCGAAAAGCGTGCGAGCGCGATTGGATAAATATGCAGTCATACGGAGGGCCTTCGATCGGGAGGTGTTCGAGGGGTGCAGGTGCGCGACTCAAGTTGGCGTCGCGCGTGGTGTCCGGCTAGCGGCCCTTGCTGGTGTCTGGGTCGCGCGACTGGGACAGTTCGTTCAGGCGTTCGGTCGCGCTGCTGGAGACGAACATGTCGTCGGCAATTTGCGCGATATCTTCGGCTTCTCGCCAGCGTTCGGCGAGCTGGGCGAGTTCGCCTTCAAGCGCGCGGCGCTCGTCGGCTTCGTGGAGCATCATTTCGAGCGCAAGGCGTGCGGGCGGGTGCATGACCTCAAGTGTTTGTGATTCGCGGACGAGTGAACGTGGAAGCGCCGCGCCATCCCGAAGGTCGTCGACGTGGTGGGCGTGTCGCTCGACGACACCCACCGCAAAGTTGACGGAGCTGCGATCGGCGCCACCCCAGTTCGCCAAGGGTAAGATGCTCGTAAGCGCCCTCAGCGCAGCAAGTCCGTGAATGTCGGTGTACGACGAGTAGAACTCACTTGAACTCGAGCGGCCGGCCAGTCGCGCCAGGAGCCCCGGCGAGCGCTGTCCGTAGTGTGCGACGCGCAAATGCCAAGCGTCTTGATGTGGGTCTCGCACGATTTTCGTCCACAGCGACTGATTGGGCGCGACACGCAGGCGTTGATCGTGGTCATCCCGAATCCACACGCGGCCGCGACGTCTGCGCAGAGCTCCATAGCCAATCAGCGAAGCAGCGGTGACTGCCGTGGCCACGCTCAGGCTCAGCGAAACCATCGTATACCCTGCCGGAACAAACTGCGTGATGTTTGGAAGAAGGTTCACTGCGGCAGGTACAAGCCCAGCGACGATCGCTTTGCGATGTCGCTTTCTGAACACGTCGCCATACCGCCACCCCGCAAACTCCGGCAACTGCGGCGCGCCAATGCGGACGAGCTCCGTTCCTTCTGACAGTTTCGCGAGGCCAATGTTATCCGTCGACGCGCGCAACTTCGTCGCGCGATACGCGCGCTCGGCATCTTCAATCGCTTCCCATCGCGTTTCGAGCGGCGACAGATTCCATCGTAAGCACGTCGGACACACCACCCACAAACGACCCTTCGCCCCGTCGAACGCGAGCCTGCGTCCGACGGGGAAATGTTCAATCGCTGCATTGCGGCCAAGGGCGCCGTTGCAAAACAAACAGGTGGAATACACTGACCATCAACTCCTCGTTAGCGCTCCAGTTTGAATCCCGGATCGATTCCCGGTCGCTTCGCGGCGTTCGCAACAAACCATCCCGTGAGATACATCCACTGCGTCATGCGCGTGAGTTTGGGATAATTGATGTTCTTTGGCGTGTCGCGCGGCGTGTGATAGTCGGGATGCAAATTCGTGGAGTACTCGATTGCCGGCACATTCAACCGCGCGTACGGCACGTGGTCGCTGCGAAAGTACCACCCTTCGGGATGCGTCGGACGATCCCAAATGGAATCGAGTTTGAACTTGCCGGTGAGGTCGTTGGCCTTGAGTGCAAACGCGACCAACTCCGAGGAATTTTTATGCGGCGGCTGAATGCCAAGCAGGCTGGCCGAGTCGGGGTTGTTGCGTCCGATCATGTCGCCGTTAAGGACAGCGACAATTTGTGCGAGCGGCACAACAGGGTGCGCGGCGTGATAGCGCGAGCCTAACAGACCGCGCTCTTCGGCGCCGTGAAATACAATAAGAATGGAGCGCTTGGCCGGCTGCTTTACGAACGCGCGAGCAGCGGCCAACACGGCGACGCTCACCGACCCGTTGTCGTCGGCACCGGCCCACACCGAGTCTTTGTCAATGATGTAGCGCACGCCGTCGTGATCTTGGTGCGAGCTGTACATCACGTATTCGTCGCGCAATTTGGGATCAGTGCCGCGAATTATGCCAACGATGTTGCACGACGGCGTTTCGAAGCGCTCCATGCGCACGTGTAAGTCTGCCGTTGTTGCATTGCGCAACGTCGCAGCCATGGAACTGTGTACAAGGAATGCCGGAGGAAGGGGGTTCGCGTTGCCACGACCACCCGGCGCAGGCGTTCCCGGTGCCTGATTTGCGAATCGTGATGCACCACCGACGACATCCTGCGTGCCGCGCATGCGAATGGTGCCGAGCGGTTCCAACGCGATATCGCCGATTGAGTCAGCCACGATGATCACCGCCGACGGTCCGCGGCGTTGTATGCGCGCAAGCGTCGCCGTGTTGGCCGATTGCACGTACCGCACTTCGTACGAATTCGTGGTTGTGCGCACGGCTGTTGCTGCTGGCGTGACCATCGAAATGACGGCGATCTTGCCGCGCACGTCGATCGTCGTGTCGCTGCCATCGCCAACCCACACTGTGGGACCGCTCGCGTCTCCGGCCGCGGCGCCTAAAGGCACAATATCTTTCCACATCGTAAGCGCCTTTCCACCTACGTTGGCACTGCTGGACACCGTAGACACACGGGTCACCAACATATTCCACCACTGAAAGTAGCTGCCGTCCTGCCCCGCGGGTTTCACGCCCATCGCGCGCAGCTGCTCGGCGACCCAGATCGACGCGCGCATCTCATCAACCGTACCCGCTTCGCGTCCGCGCATGCCGTCGGACGCCATGATGTACAAATCGCGTTTGAGGTCCGCCTCTTTAATGGACGACATAGCGGCGGGAACCGTGAGCGCGGGCGTCGCCGCCTTACCCTGTGCTTGTGAGCTATTTGGTGCAAGAGCGACCACGCACGTGGTGGCAACGAAGCCTGCCACGCGCGACGCGTGCAAGCGGAAGTTCAGAAGCATTTCGAAGACACCTCAACAGGTGAGAACCAGGAGATCGCGTGCTACCTGCAGTAACGCGCGATTGGACATACGGTGAGTATGCCTGTTTTTCCACGCTTTCGCGACCGCCTCGCAGACGACCGCATTGCTGTCGAGCAGCGTGCGAGGGAGGGGGCCATGAGCGATTCCCTCGCGTTGCAGGACAGCCGCCTACACCTTAGAAGCATCAGCTGTACTCCCGACTCCGAGGCCGTTTGTTATGATCGCACCGTCCCGCCGTGTCGCCAGCGTTGTCACGCTGTTTTGTCTCACACTCATTGGCGCGTCGCCCGCCCATGGGCAGGGCAAGATCACGTCGCCCAAAGAAGCGCTCGGCTCGAACTTTGGCGACGACTACTTTCTTGCGAACTACACGCAAATCTCCGCGTATTGGAGAACGCTTGAGAAAGAGTCCGATCGCATTCACGTCGTGGAGATTGGCAAGACGGCCGAAGGGCGGCCGCATTTGATGGCGATTGTGACGTCACCCGCGAACTACGCAAAGCTCGCGCGCTACAAAGAGATTTCTTCGCGACTCGCGCACGCCGAGGGATTGACCGACGACCAAGCTCGCGCGCTCGCGCATGAAGGCAAGACCGTGGTGTGGATTGATGGCGGGCTACACGCGACGGAAACACTTGGCGCGCAGCAACTTGGCGAGACGGTGTACCAGATGGTGCGCGGCACTGACGAAGAAACACGTCGGTTCTTAGACGACTGCATCGTGCTGTTTGTGCACGCGAATCCTGATGGCAATGAGCTCGTGGCCAACTGGTACATGCGCAACAGCGTTCCAACAGAACGCACGTTGGGCAACTTGCCGCGCTTATATCAGAAGTACATCGGACACGATAACAACCGCGACTTTTTTGGATCGACGCAAGCTGAAACGAAAAACATGAATCGCGTGATGTTTCGCGAATGGTATCCGCAGCTGTTGTACAATCATCATCAGGCTGGTCCCGCGGGGACGGTGGTGTATTCACCGCCGTTGCGTGACCCGTACAATTTCAATTTACATCCCGCGCTCATTCTCGGACTACAGTCGCTTGGTGCGGCCATGCACACGCGACTTGTTGTTGAGAACAAGCCCGGCGCGACCATGCGCTCTGGCGGACCGTACGATGGCTGGTGGAATGGCGGCTTGCGCAACACCGCAACGTTTCACAACACGATCGCGATGCTCACGGAAATGATTGGCAGCCCCACGCCAATGCGCATTCCGTTTGTGGCGAGTCGTCAAGTTCCCGGTGGCGATTTGGCCATGCCGATAGCGCCTCAAGAGTGGCACATGCGTCAGTCGATTGACTACTCGGTGTCGCTGAATAAATCGGTGATGGATTATGCCTCGCGACTGCGTGAAAACACGCTGTACAATTTTTACGCGATGGGCAAAAGCAGCATCGATCGCGGTTCGAAAGACACGTGGACCGCCAACCCGCGGCGCATTTCAGAAGTGACAGGTCAACCGATTTTCACATCGGGCGGCGCGGTAACGGCTGGCGCCGCTGCGGGCGGCAAGTCGGATGCCGACATCTGGGCGGCCATTAATGCGCCATCGCTGCGCGATCCGCGCGCGTTTGTGATTCCACTCACGCAACGGGACTTGCCCACGACGATCAAGTTCGTGAATGCGTTGCTCGAAACGGGCATCACCGTGCAGCGCGCGACAGCGCCATTTAGCGCGGGCGGCAAATCGTATGCTACTGGAACGTTGGTTGTGCCCGCAGCACAGGCATTCCGTCCGCACGT
>JANXUN010000041.1 GCA_025356185.1 Gemmatimonadaceae bacterium | reverse complement strand
CGGGCGCGCTCGACCTGGTCACCGTTGTGGCGCCAAGTGTCGTAGACGCACTCCTTGCGGTGCTTCCCGCGGAGTACGCCAAGCGTTTGCCGCTTGCATGTATCGGACCGGTCACAGCGCGCGCTGGACGCTACGCCGGGTTTCCCGTAAAAGTCGAATCCGAGAGTGCAACAACGGCGGGCTTTGTGAAGCGCATCGTCGCGGCGTTCGCCGTGAAGGGATAGAATTAGACCATGCTACATAATCCTTGGCATGACATTCCTGCGGGCAAACATCCGCCAGAGCAGGTCACCGCGATTATCGAAATTCCTGGTATGTCGCGCAACAAGTACGAGCTCGATAAGGAAACGGGACATTTCAAACTCGACCGCGTTCTCTACTCGGCCGTGCACTACCCGAGCGACTACGGATTTATTCCGCAAACACTGCACGAGGATCACGATCCGCTCGATATCCTTGTGAAGATCAACGAGCCAACCTTTCCCGGATGTCAGATTGCGGCGCGTCCGATCGGCGTGTTGCGCATGCTCGATAAGGGCGAACCCGACGACAAGATTCTCGCCGTGCCGTCAGACGATCCGTACTACCACGATGTGTTCGATATCGCCGACCTTTCGCCGCACTACCTGCGCGAAGTCGAACATTTCTTCGGTATTTACAAAGATCTCGAAGGCAAGCGCGTCGAGATCACGGGCTGGGGAAAAAGCGAGGAGGCGATGAAGATCATTGCGCGCAGCATGCAGCGCTACAAAGACACGTTCGAGCGCTAACCGACGCGGCTAATGTGCGCGTTTGAACACCAATGCCGCATTAATGCCGCCAAAGCCAAAACTGTTCGACAACACCACGTTGGGTTGTAGCGCGCGCCCCGTGTGCGGCACGTAGTCTAAGTCGCACGCGGCGTCCGGCGAATCCAGGTTAAGCGTCGGCGGAATCCAACCGCGGTGCAAGGTGAGTGCGCTAATCGCCGCTTCGAAGGCGCCCGACGCGCCGAGTGCGTGCCCGTAGTATCCCTTCGTACTGGAAATCGGGATAGCGCGCGCGTGCTCCCCAAACACCGAGTGAATTGCGGTGGTTTCGGTGGGATCGTTGAGCGGCGTGCTGCTCCCGTGCGCATTGACGTAGTCCACGTGAGACGGCAGGACGTTCGCGTCGTGCAGTGCGTTGCGCATGCATCGCGCCGCCTGCGCACCACCGGGTAACGGCGCCGTCATGTGGTGCGCGTCGTTGGTGGTGCCGTAGCCGGCAAGCTCGGCGTAAATGCGTGCGCCGCGCGCCGTCGCGTGTGTCCACTCCTCCAGAATGAGCACCGCCGCCCCTTCACCCATGACGAAACCGTCTCGATCTTTGTCGAACGGACGCGACGCCCGAGATGGATCGTCGTTGCGCGACGACATCGCGCGAATGAGTGCAAATGCACCAAAGCACAGTGTCGCCAACGGTGCCTCGGCGCCGCCCGCGATCATCACATCGGCGTAGCCATCGCGGATTTGTCTGAACGCTTCGCCAATCGCCATTGAACCTGACGCGCAGCTCATCGCGTTAGTGCTGTTCGGGCCCGATACGCCAAATTCGATGGCAATGTTGCAGCTGGACGAGCCCCCAAAAACGCACAGCGCAAGCGTCGCGTCAACGTCACGCAATCCGCCGCGCATAAACTGCGCTGCCTGCGCCTCTGCATACGCCACACCTCCCAACGCCGTACCCATCATCGCGCCGATGCGCTCGCGATTTTCGTGTTCGAGACTGAGCGATGCGTCGGCGAGTGCGAGCTTCGCGCTCACCACGCTAAACTGTCCGAAGCGATCGAGCCGTCGCACGCGCTTCGCATCAAGATACGCCTCGGCGTCAAAGCCATCGACTTCGGCAGCACACTGACTGCGAAAAATTGACGCGTCAAAATGCGACGCCGCGCGCACGACAGAGCGTTCGGCGCGCAGACCTTGCCAGAGCCCGTCAACGCCGGTGCCTAGCGGTGTGACGCAGCCTATGCCCGTAATCGCGACGCGACGACGTCCCTGCCCGGACCATTCCTGCGATGTCTGCTGCGTCATAGTGTCTTAGTATGGAAATTGACGGACGACGAGTGCGGTGACGCGTGTTGTTCAGCAACGCGCGCGAGTCCTGCGAGGGTGCGAGATGCAATACCGTGCACAAACACGGGGCCAATCACGTGCGTCGCAGCAAGCGCTCCAATGAGCGGCCACGACGGCCCATTCCACGTATGCACAATGCGCGCGAGTGTGCCATCAGCCGTAGGCGTAAACGTCCATTCGACGTCCATGCCAGTAGTGATACCTCCGATATGCCGGTAGCGGACCCACGGTGCCTCGTGGTTAACCGCCATTTCGGACAACCACCACGTCGGCCAATTCGCTCGACCAAACGGGCGGTTGGCCGCCATCTCCACAACGCCACCACCATCGGGCGCACGCTCTCGAAAGCGCACATATCGATAGTGCGACAAGTGGGCGGGCCACTCTTCTACAGCGGCCGCAATGCGAAACATCACGTCGTGCGGCGCACGCACCAAGAGCGCGTCGACGGTTGTGAGAATGCGATCTGTCGCCGGTGCGTGCAGCGTGAACGGTGCGCCTGCGGGCGCGTTGACGGCGCGGCTCATTTCGCACCGACGGTCGACGTCGTCGTACTCCACGTCGCGGTGACGCGCCAGCCGAGCGCATGACGCACGACGGCGCGCGCGCCGGTTGCACGCTCAATCAATGCGGCCAGTTCATCGCGCGTGTAGCCACGCAATATCGACACGATGCCGTCGTGCCGGCTGACGGGATGAAATCCCAGCACAAAGGACGTTGTCCATAAGCCCGCTACGGCCAACCAACTGCGTCGTAGATCACCAACAACCACCATGCGTCGAGCGACACGCGTACACTCCCGCAACAGCTGTTCGGCTTCCATGTCGTCAAAGTGATGAAGCACTTGTGAGCACGTCACGACATCGACGCTACCGGTGGCAAATGGAAGCGACATTGCGCTCGCTGCGACCACGCGTGTGCATCGGGATTGCGCCGCCACGGCGAGCGTCAGCTCCAGTTCTACGCCGATCGTCGTTAACGCGCATGACCGTGCACGCGCCGCTCGACACGCCGCTGCAGGAATGTCGCCGAGCCCGGTACCAACATCAACAAGTGTGAGCGGCGTTCGAGGCGATGGCGCGGCAAATAGCCCCT
>JANXUN010000457.1 GCA_025356185.1 Gemmatimonadaceae bacterium | reverse complement strand
GTAGACGAAAGACGGAAGACGACGGACGGGCGACGCGACAGCTGAAGCTTCTCTCGCGTCACCCGTCTTTCGTCTCCCGTCTCAGTCGGTCAACTCCCTTCTCCCTTCTCCCGTCTTACTTCGGCGGCACAACTTCGTATTGCTCTGTTGGAAGCTGGAACGCTTTCACGAGTGCAGGATCCCCTTCAATGCCAAGTACACGTTGTGCAACGTACTCGCCGACAACCGGACCAAATTTGAATCCTTCTGCCTGCCCAACACCGGCGATCCAGGCGTTGGTCGCGCCCGGCACGTGATCGACGATGAAGTTCGCGTTCACGCTCGACTCGTAATGACAGCTACGCGTCTCGAGTAACGGCGCGTTCGCGAGAATCGGAAAACGCGCCGCGAGAAATCGACGCGAACCGTCGATGCGCTCTTGACTCGCCCACCGGTTGCTTGTGTCCGGATCTTGCTGCAATGGATCGGCCGGTTGCTGCGCGTTGCCCGCGGGCGAGTTCGTGCCTGCTGCACCGCGCGGCGGTGTCGCCGCCGCACCGCCGGCTGCGGTCGTGGCTCCAGCGGCTGCCGCACCCGCACTCGCCGCACCCGCACTCGCCGCACCCGCGGCACCTCCTGCGGCACCCGTCGGCGCGACGGTTCCCGGCGGTGCTGGCGGCGCAATCGCACCACGCACACGAAACCCGCGACTATCAACTGGCAACACCGGCCAGCCAGTTACGCCGGGAAAATTGAAGCTCGGCATATTCGGATAGGTAAATCGCGTGTCGCCAATCGGCACGCCAAAGTAGCAGACGTATCCCAATGGCACGCGCATGCGGTTGTCGAGATACGGAAAGAGTTTGCGTAACCACGGGCCACACGCAAACACATACGAATCGCCACGAATGACCGTGCCATCGGTGAGCACGACACCGTCCATCTGGCCGTTGCGAATTTCCCCCGGCTTGACGCGACCGATCACCAACTTCACACCCATCTTTTGTCCGATCGCCGCAACGGCCTGGGTGGACGCGCGTGCGCGCACTACACCGGCATCCGGTTCCGTAATTGCGATCGTGATGTCGTGCGCATCGATTAACGGGTAGCGTTTGCGCGCTTCGTCGCCGTCGATCACTTCGTGCGGCACGTTGTTAGCCTTCCACAGCTCGATGGTCTTCTTCAAGAACGGCTCGTCAGCGGCGCGCATGATGACGTCGCCGGTGGTATGAAAAAATTTGGTCTTGAACACCGGTCCCCACTCTTTCTCAAACAACGTCCATCGTTCGATGGCCGAGCGCGCCCACGGCGTCCACAGATCACCGACGGCACGATCGCCGTACGACGAGCGAACCCCACGCGTCTCATCGCCGCTGGTGGAACGCGAATTGCCAGGGCCGTACTGATCGATGAGCGTCACTTGGGCACCGCGCGCGCGGAGATGGTACGCCGTCCAGCCGCCCCACGCGCCCGCGCCGATCACGACCACATGACCCACGCCTTTGTCACGCGACGCCTTGCGATCAATTCCTGAAACCGGCAACGCGTTCGCAAATGCCCCTCCGCTCGCGCAGCCGGCGGCGATCAGCGATCCCGCGCCGACGCCGGCGATGCGGAGAAAATCGCGCCGGGGCATGGCGTCGAGGGCGTCGTCCATCGCGTTCAGGTCATCCGTCATGTGCGTGTCGTGAAAGGGTCTAAGCGTGCACGAAAATGTCACAAGTGGGGTAAGACGTTGGTAACTCGCCGTCGAGTCGCCTCTCGCCTGGCCCATGGTCGCTAAAACAACGTCACCACGAGGCTGCGCGAAGATGCGAACGCGACCCTCACATGGCAAATCCTACGCGCCGCAACTTGTTGCTATATTGTGCTGGTCGTCAGCGATTTGCCGCCCCCGTACGTTGAACAACCTATGATGCTGTCTACGACCCTTTCTTCGATGGTGATCGCCAGCGTGCTGATGCTGTCGGTCTGGAACACGCCGCGCGTTGATGTTCAACGTTCGATCTCGGTCCAAGCCGTCGTGGCGGCTGTGACCGCAAAAGACTCTACGCCGTTGTATACAGAAGAGCAGGCAACAACCGGCGCCGCGGTCTTTGGTAAGATTTGTGCGGAGTGCCACGAGAAAAAAGACGTCACCAGCGCCGACTTTCGCGCCAAGTGGACGGGCCGACCGCTGTGGGATTTGTATGAGTTGGTGCGTACCACCATGCCTGATAGCAACCCTGGCTCTTTGTCGCGCGATGAGTACGCCGCCACGCTAGCGTACATCCTCAAGTTGAACGGTATTCCCGCTGGACCAGCAGCCGTAATGCCCGATACGACCGCGATGAAAGCGGTGAAGCTAGATCTACCTCCGCCAGGGTAGCGAGAGAGTTGCTTGCAAGAGTAATTGACAAGATCGTTCGCTATTGACTTGGGCTCACGAAATCCGTACGATGGCGTTACGTTCCACTGTACCCGCATCACGTTTCTGCTGCACCTCATAAAGTAGGCTCCCACCGCTGTTGGACCCGTTGATCCGCGCGCCCCTCCGCTGCGAATCGACCCCTCCTGAGCTTTTTCGGGCGACGTTCTGCCCGTTATCCATTTGCACGTCGATCGCACCTGTCGCCTCCGCCCGAGGCGCCTCTGTGAACGGCTGTCGCAAGGCCTGCCACAACCCGGTGGCGGCTGGGGAACCTGCTCAGGGGGAATTGCACGATGCACGTATACCGAGGGGCTGGGCGCGAACAACTCGCGCGACACCGCTCCACAGCAACGCGCGCTACGCGCCTAGGCGTCATGCGCCGCGTTGGTGCCGCAGCAAGACGCGTTGGCCTAGCTCTATCAGCCGTTGCCATCAGCATCGCCGTTGGAAGCGTTTCGATGCTTCATGCGCAGGGCGGTGGCGGCGGAACGATCACCGGTCGCATCACAGATGCCGCCACGGGTCAACCTGTTGCCCAAGCACGCGTACTCGTGGCTGGCACCCAAAACGGCACGCTCACGGGCGATAATGGCCGCTACACGTTGCGCGGCATTCCGGCTGGTGACGTCACGCTTGATATCAACCGCATCGGCTACGAAGCCAGAAAGATTGCCGTGCGCGTGTCTACCAATGCGCCTGCGGTCGCCGACGTCAATATCACCCAAGCCGCGTTTTCGCTGGCTGCCGTGGTGACGACCGTCAGCGGCGTTCAACGAAAGGTTGAACTGGCGAATTCCACCACGCAAATCGCTGTCGCGGACAAGATCGCCGAGCTTCCGGTCACCAACATGGGCGGCCTCCTCTCTGGTCGCGCATCGAGCGTACAGGTTGTACAGACCGGCGCAACCGGAACGGGTGCGCGTATTCGTATCCGCGGTCAAAACTCGTTCTCGCTGAGCAACGATCCGATCGTGGTCATCGACGGCGTTCGCGCGACGGCGACGACGAACAACGGCATCGGCGTTGGCGGTTCCGGCCCGTCGCGTTTGGATGACATCAATCCGAACGAAATCGAAAGTATCGAAGTCGTGAAGGGACCGTCCGCGGCAACGCTGTACGGCACCGAAGCGGCCAACGGCGTTATCGTCATCACGACGAAAAAGGGCAAGTCCGGCAAGACGCGCTACAACTTCTCCGCCGAATCAGGCCAGCTCGAAAACACAGCAAAGTTCCCCGATCTGTGGTCGCTGTGGGGCAAGACGTCGCCGACCGGATCCTCGACGATTTGCTTGCTGGCCTCAGTCGCGGCGAAGACGTGCACCGTCGATTCGCTTTCGCATGGCAACGTGCTGAACGATCCCGCGCTGTCGCCCATCGCGAAGGGCGATCGCCAGCAGTACAGCTTCCAAGCATCCGGCGGCACCGACGCCGTGCAGTTCTTCATCTCCGGTCAGACCGAAGGTGAAACAGGCATCTATAAGATGCCCGGTAACGAAGTCACGCGTCTGCTGCGTCAGCGCGGCGTCGACGGGTTACCAGCCTCGGAGATGCGTCCGAATTCACTGGGCCGTAACAGCCTGCGCGCCAACGTGTCCGCGACGCTCGCGCCGAACTGGT
>JANXUN010000451.1 GCA_025356185.1 Gemmatimonadaceae bacterium | reverse complement strand
CCCGTCTCTCGCGCCGACCTCGCGCGCCGGATGAAGGTGGGGCGCGGTATGGTGACATCTCTCGTTGATGAATTGCTCGAACAAGGCGCGCTCCGTGACGGCTCGACCGTCGACGTGCCTCGTGGCCGGCGTCCCAAAATGCTGTATGTGCGCACCCACGATCGCCTCGCTGTCGCCGTCGACGTGCGATTTAGTCGAACGTTTCTCATGCTCAGCGATTTTAGCGGCGCTCCAATCGCGCTCGAATCATTTGATACGATCACCGATCCACACGATCTCGTTGTCGAACTCGGCACGCGCATTTCGCGACTTCTGCACGACCATCACGCGCGGGCGCGCTGCGAAGGGATCGGCCTCGTCGTACCTGGCATGATTGATCGCACCACCGGACGCGTGCTGAACTCACCGCAGCTCTCGTGGCGCGATGTTGACGTGCGCGAAGCGCTCGAAGCCGCCACTGGCATCGCTGTGTACATCGACAATGCGCCCATCGCGTGCGCACTCGCACAACTGTGGCTTGGCCAGCGCGGTGACGCGGGACCCGGTGACTTTGTATATGTCACCGTCGGCGACGGCGTCGGCGCCGCCATCGTGGTAAATGGCGAGGTCGTGCGCGGAGCGGCAAGCACCGCAGGCGAGTTCGGCCACGTGCCGCTCAGCTTTGACGGACCGCTGTGTCTGTGCGGATCACGTGGCTGTTTGGAAGCGTATACGTCCAACCTTGCGACGCTCTCACGCTATCTCGGGCACAAACTGTCGTCGACAGAAACGCGTGCACTCTTGCTCTCAAGCGGACTCACAATCGAAGACGTCATTGCGCGCGCACGTTCGGGTGATCAGCGCGCGCGCACCGCGCTCGAAGATACGGGACGTTATCTCGGCATTGGATTAGCGGGCATCGTGAACGCGATCAACCCGTCGCAAATTTTTGTCGGCGGTGAAATCACGAGCGCGTGGGATTTGATCGACAGCTTTGTCCACGCGGAAATCAAAGCGCGCGCACTCACACAGCGGTCTGAATCGACGCCGGTCATTCCCGACCCTTCCAGCAGCTTTCCGCGTTTGCGTGGCGCAACAGCGCTGGTGTCGGCACGGATGTTCGCCGAGCAACGACTCGCCTAACGCGGTGAAACGTCACTCCACGCTAGCGCAGCAGTTGTTGTAGCGCTGTCGGTGTGCAGCCGAATTGTCGACGCGTTGCTTGCACGAGATGCGAGTGACTCGTGTAGCCGAGTTCGAGCGCAAGATGGGAGAGCGTGCCATCGCGATCACTCGACTCGAGGTGCTCGAGCGCGAGTCGCATGCGCAGCGTCGTTCGATATCCGTGCAGCGTCGCTCCAGTCGCGTCGCGAAAAATCCGACACAAATGAAAGGGTGTTGTGCCGACCGCGTTCGCGATATCCGGTACCGAAACGTTCTGTCGTACCGTGCGATGCAACTCCGCGCGCGCCGCATCCACGAGATCGCGACGACGTGTGAGCGCGCGTGCGTTGTACGCAAGCGGTGTCGGCGCGCGATGGTATGCGTTGGCGAGTACCTCGGCAACGATTGCGACGACGGCCTCGTCGAGCTCCAACGCAGTGATGGCGTGACGTCGTGCTCGGCGATGAAGAATGCGTTGACGCAGATAGAGGGCGGCACTGCTCGTGGTCCACTCCACGGCGAACGGGCGGGCTGAGTCCAACGCTGTTGGATCAAAGGCACTCGCAACATCGCGTGCAATATCATCCGCGATGCCGAACCAATCGCACTGATCACCAGCGGCCGATGCTGGAAATCGCTCATATCGCTGCTCGCGATTGTAAATAGTGGCGATTGTAGGATCGGCTAGAAATCTCGCGGATCCCTCGTGACGAATCCAAACGCTGGTGCGCGGAAATACAACCAAGTATTGCGAGGCAGGCCCTGAGTCTCGGAATTGCGGATGCTGGACGGCACATCGAAAAGCGCCGATCGTGGCGTGCGGACTGCGCGCCAGGACATGATCAATCGGTCTGTCGATGCGATGCAAGCAATCAGATGAAAGCGCGTGGCTCGGCGGTGTCATTGCTTTGAGGTGGTCTCACCTTATGGAGAACAGTCGATGTCGTCACGTGTCACTGTGGGTTTGCTCGTATTCACGCTTGCGCTCGGTTCCCTTTCAGCCGTACGCAGCCGCGCGCAGTCCGTTTCTGCCAGCGCAGTCGTCGCGCCTCCGCCACCCGCGGACGTCTTGCAGCGTGCCAACGCGTTGTTTGTTGCGAGCGACTGGAAAGGCGTGTACTCGTCGTACTCCGTCATCGCTAAGGACTATCCGCAATATCCCCTGGCGCGCTTTCGAATGGGTGTGTCACAGATGGAGCTCGGAGAGTTTGCGGACGCGGAAAAAAATCTGCGAGCCGGTGAGCAGCTGGGAATTCCCCCCGCGCAAGCGGCGTTCAGAGTGGCACAACTGCGCACCGCGCAACGACGGTTTGACGACGCGATCGCCGAACTCGCGCGCGCCGTGCAAGCGCGTCTACCGGTCCTGGCCGCGGCAATCGAGGCCGACCCGCACTTTGCTGCACTCAAAACGCACCCACGCTGGCACGCGACACTCGATGCTGTCGATGCCCTTACCCGCCCATGCATGCACGATAACCGCTATCGAGAATTCGACTTTTGGATTGGCGATTGGGACGTGCGCGCCGTGGGCGCGCCCGCTACGGGTCCAGCAGCACGCAATACCGTGTCATTGCTCGACAACGGCTGCGTCGTAATGGAGCACTGGCAAGCACCGAACGG
>JANXUN010000035.1 GCA_025356185.1 Gemmatimonadaceae bacterium | reverse complement strand
GCCTGACGGCTAGCACTCGCAGGGTGACCGACGGGAATTGAACCCGCAACCCCCGGAACCACAATCCGGTGCTCTAACCGATTGAGCTACGGCCACCGTAGACGAACAAACACGATCTCACCACACCATCAGCTTGACCACGTCGCTCGCAACTGCCCCTCGATCAAAGCCACTACAAGGGAGTCGGAAAGCGTAACTAAGAACAGTACCGCATGCAACCCGTTCGCACCGTTGTCACGACTTCCGCACTACGTATTGCAGTCCTACGTCGCTGCTTAGTCCTTCGCGCGTTCGAGATACTCGCCGGTGGTCGGATTCACACGAATGCGCGTCCCCGACTCGACAAACTCCGGCACGTTCACCGTCACGCCGTTCTCCAACTTTGCCGGCTTGGATGACGCGTTCTTGGTTGCACCACGCACCACCGGCGCCGTATCGACAATCTCCAACGTCAGCGAATTCGGCAACTCAATACCGATCGGACGTCCGTTGTAATACTCAGCGAGGATTTTCATCCCCGGCTGCATCCACGGCGCCGCATCGCCCAACGCTTCTTCGTCCATCTCCAACTGATCGTAGTTCGCGACGTTCATGAAGTGGTACGAATCACCACCCTGATACATGAACTCGAGCTCCTGCGTTTCCATGTCCGCTTTGACAATCGTGTCGGCGGCGCGAAAGCGATGCTCAAAGTTCGAACCCGTGCGCAGATTCTTGAGCTTGGCCTGCACCATCGCGCGCAGATTGCCCGGCGTATGATGCCGAAACTCGACGATTCGACATGGATCGCCCTCAAACACGAGCACCATACCGCGGCGGATTTGTGTCGCTGAAAACGCCATACTGACGTACCTAAAAACGATCGGGAAACGCGCGACGCGAGCAGTTCTGCGTGCACGTAAAGTGGTTGCCTTTCCGAGACAGCCTTTAAGTGTAGCCGACTGGCAGGCCCGACGAAAGCCCGGGGGGGCCTAGTTTCGCTTCGGAAGGCCAACCAAGAGCGAGGCTACCGCGGCGTCCAACTGACTGTCTTTACCGCTGTACGACTCACCAACGGGACGGACCACCGGCACGTCGACGGCACGGGGCTTGAGCTCCATATCCTGCCCCTTGGCATCGGTCACCCGCGTAAACGGAATCCGCAACGAGGATCCGTCCAGCAGGTTCACGTTGGACGTAAACACAATCCAACCGGCAGTCGCCTCACCAACGACCTTGCCTAATCCGTTGGCGCGATAGCCTTCGGTAAAATCTTCGCCGTCGCTGAGCGTGTGCTGATTGACGACGAGCACCGTCGGCTTTTCGAGCGTGCGTTGGCCCAAACTGCCGCGCGCCGGTGTCACGGTCGAACCACGCTGCGTAAACAGCAAATAACTCCGACGCGTCAGCACATCGATCGCGTACGCGTTCACAAAACCGCCGTTGTTGTTGCGCACATCGACGACCACACCATCACGCGCCTGATTCTCGGCGTCGAGATCCAGATACAGTTGATCAAGCGAGCCTTGCCCCATGTCAAACATGTGCACGTAACCCAAACGTCCGTTGCTGATCTTGGCGACGTACGCACGGCGCTCCTCGACCCACTGCCGATACAGCAACTGCTTTTCAGCTCCCAGAGCAATCGCGGGAAGTGCGATGTCACGCGGTAGTGCAGTGCCTGTCGCAACGGTCAGCACAACACGCTTGCCAACTTTGCCCAGCAGCAGTGAGTCAAGCGGTTGATTGGCAGACAGCGGCACGCCGTCTACTGCGCTGATGACATCGCCGACAACGATTCCCGCCACGGCTGCCGGACCCTGCGCGATCACTTCACTCACGCGATAGCGGGCACTGCGTTCGAGCATCGCACGATCAACGCGTACGCCCACGCGCGCCATAGGCACGACAACACCGCCAGTCGTTGCACCGCTAATGCCTGAGTGCGACGCATTGAGTTCGCCGATCATGAGTGAGATCACGCGACGCAAATCATCAGGATTGCGACTGCCTTCAACAAAGGGAGACACACGAGACGCGAGCGCGGTCCAGTCGACACCACGCATCGACGCGTCAAACAAATTGTTGGCCAAGTACGAGCGCGCCTGATCGAACACGGCGCGCTTTTCTGCTTCGAACGACACGTCGGTCTCGGCAGTGGCGGCGACGCTGCGGGTAATGCGCGAGTCGACAACAGTCACCGAAATGCGGCCGCCTTCGAGATACCACAGCTCGCGCGAATCGGGCGACCATTGCACCGAATTTTTTCCGCCTGGCGTCGTCGTGATCGGACGCAGCTGTTGATCGCGCGCGAGTTCGTCCAGCGTCATCGTGTAGATCTGCTGCTGACCGCCAGCGACCGCGGTGAACGCCAACGTGCGTCCGTCGGGGCTAATGGTTAATGCGCCGACTTCGAGTCCTTGCGTATTGAGCACACTACTGCGCTGACGAATGCCGTCGTACACGATCGTGACGTTGGGTTTCGCGGCGCGTAAGGTGGCAGCGCCACCGCGTGCACTGTCTGGCGTCGCCGTACGTGTCGTGTCACGCGGTGCCGTCGGCGTTGTCGCAGGCGGAGCGACTGTGGGGGGCAGCACGTTCGGTCCAAACAGATCGCGAAATTGATCTTCGCGAAAGCGCGGCGTGTGCGGCACCAAATCAATGCGGATAATGCGCGGCGTCTCGGTGCGCTGCGACGATCGATACAGCAAGTATTTGCCGTCGGGCGACCATTGCACGCCCCCAACGTTGCCATCAGCGCCAAAGCTCACTTGATGCGGTGCGGTGCCATCGAGTGCTGCGACGAACACGTTGCCCCACCCACCTGGGCTGCGCGCAGAATACGCGATGTACCGTGAGTCAGGAGACCACACGATCGTGCCCGCGCCACCGAACGGCGGCTCGCTCACATCTGCTAGTGCAACCCGACGATCTTCGAGCCCTTCACTGCTTACGACGCGGACTTCGTTTCCATCGCGTTGATACGCAACCCACTTGCCATCGGGCGAAATGCGCGGACCGTAGTTGCGCGCGACACCGGTTGTGAGTGCCTTTTCGGTGCGCGCGGCGACGTCGCTCACCATCAAATTCCACGACGTACCGCGCATCGTCGCGTACAACACCCGACGACTGTCGGGAAACCAGAGTGGGTCGGCGTCGACGTTCACTGTTGCAGTAAGCCGCGCGGCGTCGCCACCATCACGCGTTCCCACTACGTATACGTCACCACGTGCGGTGAATGTGGCTTTGCGTGCATCGGGTGATAGTGCCAGTGCCGAAAAACCCTGCGTCGCGATTTGCCGTTCGGCCGCAACGTCGGCAGAAAGTCCACGCAGTGTGATGTTTACTGCGCTTGAGGTGCCCGACTTGATGTCGTACTTCCAGATGCCGTAGTTGCGCTCGAACACAATCGCGCTGCCGTCGTACGCAATCTGAGGCCACAGCACACGTCCATCGGAAAACTTGGTGAGCATGCGCGTGGTCGATTGCCCAACCGTTTGCGCGTACAGATTTTCTTGCCCGTTGCGATCACTCATGTAGTACACGGTCTTGCCATCGGGCGACCACATCGGCCACGCGTCCTTACCGCCACCTTGCGCACCGAAAGGCTCGTACTTCGGCGTGTCGCCGTCGAGTCCTTTCACAAGCCAAATTTCACTCTCG
>JANXUN010000410.1 GCA_025356185.1 Gemmatimonadaceae bacterium | reverse complement strand
CACGCCGACTCGCGTTTCAGGAAGTCGTGTATGAGTCGCTAGCGACGACGTTGTACCGGTGGCGTGGATGGATGAGATAAGCGAACTCTTCAATGCCACATGGTGGTAGTTTCGTGACGATTATCACAGGAACCTTTGCTTTGTGTGATGCACATCACTTTCAGGAGTGATAGAGGGCCGATACGTTCCGCCTGTCGTTCTCCCTTACCTCACTAATCATGTCTTTCTCCACGCTTTACAACCGCGCTCTGACCGCCGCCGCCTTGCTGGCTCTTGGCGCTGCATCAGCGTGCACCGATACTGCTTCAAAAGTTCGTGCTGATTCACTCGCCGCCGAGCTCGCCGCCGCGACTACGCAACGCGACTCACTGCAGACCGCCGCGCAAAGCGCGGCCGCGGACAAAGATCGCGCGCTGAACCAAGTGGTCGAAGCCACGAAATTCGCCGATCAAGTCGATGCAGAATTGCGCCAGGTGCGCACGCTGACGTCCAAGGTGTCGGTGAAAAAGAGCGACGAGTCCGGCAAGACCGAAGCGGCCGACGCCAAGAAAGACATCCTCGATCGTTTATCACAAATGCGTCAACGTTTGGCAGCGCGTCAGGCGCAGGTCAAAGCGATGATGGACACGATGGTGGCAATGCGCGCGGACTCGGGCGCCACGGCAACGCTGATGGCCGATCTACAGACGCGTTTGTCAAATCGCGAAAAAGAAATCGCGTCGTTCCAAGAAGAAGTGAAGCTGCTCAAGACGCAGAACGCCGTCCTCGTCGCCGAGAAGGCGGTGCTGACGGACACGGTGAAAGCGATGGATGTGCGCGAGAATAAGGTGTACTACGTCGTCGGCACCAAGCGTCAGCTGCTCGCCGATGGCATCGTCACCGAAGAAGGTGGATCACGTGGCCTGCTCATCGTGAAACTGGGTAAGACCCTCGTGCCGTCGCGCACGTTCGATGACGGCCGGTTCACGATGGGTGATCGTCGTCAGGTCCTAACGATTGCGCTGCCGCGTGCAGATCGCCCGTATCACATCGTATCGCGTCACGATGTCGCACTCGTGGACGTGGCGAAAAAAGAAAAGGACGGTTCGTTTCGCGGCGAGTCGATCAAGATCACCGACCCAGCCAAGTTTTGGGCAGCGTCCAAGTATCTGATCATCGCCGAGAAATAACGCCGCTCTGATGTTACAGCTGCGGTAACGCTCGATCCCCCACCACACCGCTGTCCGCGTGCCATCGTAGCTCTTGTTCGGACAGCGGTCGAATGGCGATATCGACTCACCGCTCTGGCAGCGACGCCAGAAACTCTTTGAGATAGCTTCCCCAGACGCTGGGCAGTGAGTGGGTGCCGTGTCCGCGCGTTTGATCGGTGATCGGAAGGAGAATGAATTTGGTCTTGGGCATCTTGGCTGCATACATCTCTGCGATCTTGAGCTCCGGCGGATTGACTTGATCGTCGGCCGAGTTGATGTACAGCGCGGGCGCGGTAATGCGATCTAGCTTGGCGGAGGGATCGTAGTCACGCGACGCGGCGAACTGATACAGGAAATCGTTCGCGTCGGTGGTACGCACGCCGCGATCGAGATATGCGCGAATCACGCTGTCTGCCGCATCGCGCGTTGGCGCTTGCTTGTGGTTGAGCAGTGGCGCGCTGCCCATCAGATAGAGCATCATCTCGGCTGCGCGCAATCCGGGCGGTTGCGCGGTGTAATTGCCACCGTTGTACGCCGGATCCGTCGTGATGGCGTCCATCGCCATCGTGCGAAACATGCGATTGCGACCAGCGATTTGCGTTGGAACGCAGGCAAAGGGCGCAAGGCCGTCCATGAAATCCGGATGGGCTTCTCCCCACACCCAGCCGTGCATGCACCCCATCGACGTGCCCATGATCAATTTCAGATGATTGACGCCCAAATGTTGGGTCAGCAATCGAAACTGCGATTCGACCATGTCGTCGTAGGTATAGTGCGGGAACTTTGCGTGCAAGCCATCGCTGGGTTTGCTCGACGCACCATGACCTATGCCATCGGGGAGCACAATGAAAAACTTGCTGCTGTCGAGGGGCTGCCCGGGGCCGAAGAGCAGTCCGGCGTACGTCGCGCTGAGAAAGCTGCGACCAGATCCGCCCGTGCCGTGTAAAATCATGACAGCGT
>JANXUN010000387.1 GCA_025356185.1 Gemmatimonadaceae bacterium | reverse complement strand
GCTGCGCAAGGTGCGTCGCGAATTGCGACAGGCCGAGGGTGAATTGGTGCGTTTGCTCGAACGCGAAATGGGCAAACTCGAATCGCATCATCAAGTCGGTGACATGTCCGTTACCATGCGCAACGGTCGATGGGTGATGCCGATGCGA
Organism: Gemmatimonadaceae bacterium; assembly: GCA_025356185.1. Classification (GTDB taxonomy): domain Bacteria; phylum Gemmatimonadota; class Gemmatimonadetes; order Gemmatimonadales; family Gemmatimonadaceae; genus Gemmatimonas. The sequence goes on along the minus strand of JANXUN010000387.1, from coordinate 6,618 downwards.
CGCGGCGCGCGCGGTTATGTGGGCGGTATCGTGCACGATAGCTCGGGCACCGGTGAAACGATTTTTGTGGAGCCGCCGGCGGCCGTCGAGTTCGGCAACCGATTGCGCGAACTCGAACTCGAGGAGCATCGCGAAGTCGAGCGCGTGCTGCGCGAACTCACCAATGCGCTTCGGCCATATCACGACGCGATTGATGCTGCATTCCATGCGCTTGTCGCACTCGATGCATTGTTCGCGCGCGCGCGGTATGCGATCGAGTCGCATTGCGCCGACGTGAAATTCGCGAGTCCTGCAGACGGGCTGGCTATTGTCGATGGACGACATCCGCTTCTGCTTGCGCGCGGTATGGCGGTCGTGCCATTTGATCTTACGTTGCATCCGACTGAACGCACTTTGTTGGTGTCGGGGCCAAACACCGGTGGCAAGACGGTGTTGCTCAAGGCGATCGGGTTGTTGACGATGATGGCGCAGGCCGGGGTCCCCGCACCCGTTGGCGCGACGTCGCGACTGCCCGTGTTCGATGACGTGTACGCAGACGTTGGCGACGAGCAAAGCATCGAAGCAAGCCTCTCGACATTCAGCGCGCATCTCAAGAATCTTGGTGAGATTTTGCGACACGCGACACCAGAAACGTTGGTATTGATCGACGAACTGGGCTCGGGTACCGATCCAGCCGAGGGCGCGGCACTTGGTGGCGCGATTTTGGAGACACTCACCACCCGAGGCACGTTGTCGCTTGCGACGACACACTTGGGGCAACTCAAACTGTTAGCCACCGATGTTCCGGGAGTGGTCAACGCGTCGTTGCAGTTTGACGCGGTCCTGCTGGCTCCAAGCTATCGGCTGCTTAAGGGTGTTCCTGGACGCAGTTACGGCATCAGCATCGCGCGCCGATTGCAACTACCCGACGACGTGTTGCAGCGCGCCGAAGAGCGCCTGCCTGCGGGCGAGCGCGATCTTGCGGTGCTGCTCGCGGATGTCGAAGCGCGAGAGGCGATCCTCACCGATCGCGAGCGCCAGATGCAGATAGAAAAAGAAAAATTGGTATCGCGCCTCGCGACCGTCACCGATCGCGAAGTCAAGGCTCGCGAGCGTGAGCGTGAAGCGGAACGCGAGGCGCGGCGAGAGACGCGACGGTACCTGCTGGAGGCGCGCACAACGGTCGAGCAAGCCATCGCCGACGTGCGTGCGCAGTCGGCGGTGGCGGCAGAGCAGGTGGACGATGCCGCGCGAGCGGCGCGTCGCTCCATTGAAGACGCCGCGGCCCAACAGAGCGCTGCAGAAACACGCGTTGCGTTTCTCGACGCACGCGATAAACAGCGACGCGCGTCCAAGCGATCGGCGACATCGCCGTCCTCGCACGGCGACACACGACCGCTCGTCGCGGGCGATACCGCACTGGTCGCGACGCTCGGCGACAAGCCCGGACGTATCGTCAGCATCAAAGGAAACGAAGCACGAGTGTTAGTGGGATCGCTCACTGTCGCAGTGCCGTTGCATGCACTGACACGCACCGCAGCGCCGCCACCACCGACATATAAGCTGAGCGTATTTGGCGACGTGCCCGAAGTCGAGCCGCAGCGTGAAGTCGACGTGCGCGGGATGCGTGTGGATGAAGTGGACGATCAGGTGTTGCAGGCGCTTGATCAGGCCGTGCGCGCCGACTTGCGCGAGCTTCGCATCATTCACGGAAAAGGCACTGGCGCTTTGCGCGCGCGCGTCGGCGAAATGCTCAAGAAAGACACGCGCGTGACGGCGATGCGTCTCGGCGCGTGGAATGAAGGTGGTGACGGTGTCACGGTCGCGGTGCTGTCGTGATAGCAGACGAGGTGATCGAGCGCGTTCGCGCCGCAGCTGACATTGTGCAGATCATCAGCGAATACGTGCCGTTGAAACGACAAGGCACCGATTTTCGCGGCCCGTGCCCATTTCACAATGGCACCAAGCCCAATTTCTCGGTGCAGCCGAGGAAGAACATGTATCACTGCTTTGTCTGTCACGAGAGCGGCGATGTGTTCACGTTCCTGCGCAAGCGGCTGGGGCTTGATTGGGTCGCTGCGGTCACGTTGGTTGGCGAACGCGTCGGCATCGAGGTGATCGATCAGCCGACGCGCGCGTATGCACCCGATCCAAACGAACGCAATTGGGAAGTGCTTGCAACCACTGCTGAATGGTTCCGCGCGCAGCTCGATGACGAGGCGATCGGACGAGAAGCGCGTGCGTATCTCGAGGGTCGCGGAATCGACAGCGAAGCGTGCCGTCGGTTCGGGATTGGCTTCGCGCCGCGCGATGCGGACGCGATGCGTCGACACTTGAGTGCGTTGGGATTTGACGAAGCGCGAATGCTGGACGCGGGCGTTTTGTATCGACGTGAAGATGAATCAGCAACGGGCACGCGCTTTCGCGACCGCATCATGTTTCCGATTCTGGATGAACTCGGGCATCATGTCGGCTTTGGCGGGCGCGCCATGGGCAACTCAAAGGCCAAGTATATCAACAGCGGCGAATCACTTGTGTTTCAAAAACGTCGCACGCTATACGGCTTGCACACGGCGAAGCAGGCAATGCGGAAGGCGGGACGCGCCATTGTTGTTGAAGGCTATCTGGATGCAATTCGACTCGCGCTCGTCGGCGTTGAGGAAGTCGTGGCGCCACTGGGAACTGCGCTCACTACCGAGCAAGTCGAGCTGCTGATGCGGTACTCACAAGAAGTATTTTTGCTGTACGACAGCGACGCCGCGGGACAGAAAGCAACGTTTAACTCTGGACTGGAATTGCTCCGGCACAAGGCAACGGTGCGCGTTGTGTCGCTTCCCGAAGGAGAGGACCCTGATACGTTTGCGCGCAAGCACGGTCGCGCAGCGGTGGAAACGCAGCTTACAAATGCAATCGATTTGTTTGATCGACAGATTCAACTGTGCGAACGCAAGGGGCTGTTTGCGGACTTGCGAAAGAGTCGCGTCGCGATTGACAAGCTATTGCCGACGATTCGTGCCGCGCGCGACGCGTTAACTCACGATCTGTATCTCGCGCGACTGTCTGAGGTCTCGCACGTCGACAAAGCGACGCTGGCGAGCGAAGCCGACGAGCCGCCGCTCATGCGTGCCGGCTTACGTCCGATTCGCGCAGAAGACTCCACCACAGAAAACGGAACGCAGGCGACGAATGTGGCGCCGGATGACAACTCCGCGCCGTCACCTTCCGCGGCGCCCGTCAAGCGGCAATGGAATCCACGGCGCGGTAAGCCGCTCGCGCCAGAGTGGCACTCGACGTTGGTGCCGCCGCGCGCGCGACACGACGATGCCGTCGAACGCGGTATTGTGCGCGCAATGCTCGTGGACCGAGCGCTCGTGGAGCGAGTCGCGGCACGTTACTCGCCGAGCGTCTTTCGGGATGAAACGTATCGCGCGATTTTTGAAGAGCTGCGCAAGCATGGACACGCCTATCCGTTAGACGCCATCGCGGACGCGCTGCCGCCGACGGCGCTTCGAGTGTTTCAAGAGCTCATCGAGAGCAGCCAATCACTGCCGCTCGAGGCGGCGGATGTTACGTTGAGTTTGTTGCGGCTGGACGCTCGCCCCTTGGAGGAGCGCATCGATGAGCTCCGCATCGCAATGAGCACTGCCCCCCCCAACGAATACGACGCGATGATGCAAGAGCTTACGCAACTTCAACGCGAAGTGCGAACGCTCTTGCCGATCCGAAGTCCACGCGGTAAACCGAAGGCGTGATGTTGATCGACCACTATCCGGAGGAGCATTGAATCAGGATCTGGCGGCGCTCTTGCTCGTGCAGAACGACGATGAAGCGATTCGTGCCATTGAGGCGCGTCGTGATGCGCTCAGTCCGCGGCTTGCCGCATTAGATAAAACTCGGCAGCGCGCTGTGGACGATGTTGCTCGCAATGACGCCGCGCTCGAACGGGAGTTGGCGCGCATACATGCTCTCGAAGCCCGCATCGCCGAACATCGTGAGCGCCACGAGAAAAACCTGGCCGTTCTGAATCAAGCGCACAAACTCAAGGAGGCGACGGCCGCGATGGCGCAGGTCGAGACGGCGCGAAAGGTACTCGCAGATGATGAAAGCGAGTTGCTCGCGTTGTCACGGCGCATCGTTGAGCTCCGTGTCGTGGCGACGTCGTCGCGCGAGTATCACAATGCAATGGTGTCGGAACAGGCAGACACGCGTGCGGCAATCGCTGCCGAGCGCGCTCACATCGACGCCGCGCTCGCTGCAGCGCGCGTGAAACGCGAAAGCTTGGTCGGCGCAGTGAGTAAATCGCTGTTCTCCAAGTACGACCGCGTCCAGTCGCGCCGAAAGGCGAATGCCCTATTTGCCTTGCATGGCGATTTCTCGTGCGGGAGCTGCGATACGGCCATTCCGCGGCAGCGCCGAACCGCGATGTCCAGTGGACAGTCAATCGAGGTATGCGAAGGATGTGGCGTGCTCCTTTACCTGCCGATCGCTCCAGTGGCGGAGTAACTGATGAGTTCGACGCGGCACAACTTGTCGTTCATTTCTCGGGTGCCACACAGCGCGTGGTGACGGTAGATTGTCACAGGTGAGCGTCCCTTCGATCACGACTCTGGCAGACTCGACCGTCCTCTCCTCTCTCGACCAGGGCGGTCGCGTCGGCGTGCCGCCAATTGACCTGTCTCCGCCCGCTCCGCGCACGCGCCCGCGGGCAAGATGGGTCGCCAGCGCGACGCCCGATCAGCAGATGACGGCGCAGCTGGGAGAATTGCTGCTTCTGCCGAATCCGATCTGTCAGCTGTTGGTGGCACGCGGCTATCGCGACGCGGATGTCGCAAAGCTCTATTTGCGGCCGCGACTCGAGCAGCTTCGCGAACCGAGCACCCTGTTCGATTTGCCCCGCGCCGTTGCGCGAATCGCTGACGCGATTCGAGGCGATGAAACAATTTTGGTGCACGGCGACTACGACGTTGACGGCATGAGCTCAACGGCATTAATGACGCGAGTACTGCGTGGATGCGGCGCCAAGAGCGTGATCCCGTTTGTGCCGAATCGCATCACTGACGGCTACGACTTAGGTCCCGCCGGCGTGGCGGCTGCGCTGAGCGCGCACGCCACGCTGGTAATCACGTGCGACTGCGGAACGAGTGCGGTCGAGGCCGTGGACTCGCTGAACGCGGCGGGCGTCGATGTGATTATCACCGATCACCATTTGCCGAGCAGCGCGTTACCGGCCGCATACGCGGTGTGCAATCCGAGGCGCGCGGAGTCCAGCGCTGCCGATCAGGATCTCGCTGCCGTCGGTGTCGCATTTAAAGTGGCGCTTGCGCTGTGCGAAGAGATGGGCGTCCCAGTCGCACTCGCGCATCGACAGTTAGATCTTGTCGCGCTTGCAACCATTGCAGACGTGGCCCCGTTGCGCGGTGAGAATCGCATTCTCGTGCGCTACGGTCTCAAGTTGTTGTCCGAGACGACGCACCCCGGGCTGCGCGCTCTGCTCCGCTCATCAGGGCTTGAGGGCAAACCCCTGACTGCGGGACGGGTAGGATTCGTCTTGGCACCGCGGCTCAACGCCGCCGGACGCATCGCCGACGCGAAGCTTGGACTGCGTCTGCTGCTATGCGAGCGCGAAGACGAGGCGAACGTGATCGCCCGTGAACTCGAAGAGTTGAATCGCGCGCGCCAAGAGCTCGATCGCGCGGTGCTCGACGACGCGATGCGGCAGCTGGATCAACCCGGCATGCATTCGCGGTATGCGTATGTCTTGTCGCGTGAGGGGTGGCATGCGGGTGTTATTGGGATTGTCGCCTCGCGCATTGTCGAACAGACGGCGCGTCCTGCCGTGTTGGTTGCAGTCGCGGACGGAGTGGGCAAAGGATCGGGGCGCTCTATCGGACCCTTCGACCTACATGCAGCACTCGGTGAATGCGCGAGCCACTTTGTACGCTATGGTGGGCATCGCGCGGCCGCGGGGCTCACCATGGACGCCGCGCAGTTACCTGCGTTTACGGAACGGTTTGACGAGGTCGCGCGCGCACGCTTGTGTGAAGACGATCTCGTTCCGGAGTTGCGCATCGACTTGGACATTGGCATTGGGCAAGTCGACGACGAGCTCGAAAAGCTGGTGCGTCATTTTGAGCCATTCGGCATTGGCAACCCGGCACCGGTGTTTCGCGCGGTGGGTGCAACGCTCGCTACCGCGCCGCGTCGTGTTGGCACGGACGGATTGCGTATCGTGCTGGACACGCCCGACGGAAGCATCGAAGGCGTCGGTTGGGGGCTCGCCGATCGCATTGCCTCGCTCGATGTCTCGCGCCCGGTAGACGTGGCATTCCGTCTTGAGCGCGATGAATATCGCGGCGTGTCACGTCTGCAGCTCAAGGTCGCCGACGTTCGTGGATGAGCAACAGGCTGGGAACACGCGTGAGATGAGATTTCATTCGTGAGAATTGTCGCCGGCCGTTGGCGCGGTCGAAAGATTGAGGCGCCGACGGGCGATCTCATTCGCCCTACCGGCGATCGCGTGCGCGAATCATGGATGAGCATTGTGCATCATCAGTTGCCCGAAGCGCGTGTGCTTGATCTGTGCGCGGGCAGCGGGGCACTTGGCCTTGAGGCGCTCTCTCGCGGAGCCGCGACGTGCGA
>JANXUN010000355.1 GCA_025356185.1 Gemmatimonadaceae bacterium | reverse complement strand
CTCCAAGCACATCAACCGCATCATTATTGATCCGCGCAACAACGATGTCGTGCTGGTTGCGGCAACTGGTCCCTTGTTTGGCAGCGGCGGTGATCGCGGCGTGTACAAGACCATCGATGGCGGCAAGACGTGGAAGTTGGTGCTCAAAGGCGACGACGACACTGGCGCGAACGATCTCGCGCAATCGTTGTCGCAACCCAACACGTTGTTCGCCACGATGTATCAGCGTCGTCGTACCGCGTGCTGCATGAATGGTGGTGGACCCGGCAGCGGCATGTTCAAGTCAACTGATGGCGGCGATACGTGGACACGCATTAGTGGCGGTGGATTTCCAACCGGACCGCTCGGTCGCATTTCCGTAGACGTCTATCGTCAAAGCTCCAGCATCGTGTATTCGGCGGTTGAGGGGCCCGCGGTTGGTGGACGCGGAGCGGCTCCGGCAGACGAAAGTGCTGCAGATCCCGCGGCTGGCCGCGGCGCCGCGGCACAGACCGGTGTGACCGGCGTGTTTCGCTCGGACGATGGTGGCGCAACGTGGAAGAAGCAGAGCAGCGTTAATCCGCGGCCGATGTACTTCAGTCAGATGCGCATCGATCCGTCCAACGCAGACCGCATTTACATGGGCGGTGTGGGATTGCACATGTCGATCGACGGCGGCAAGAACTTCGAAACTCGCGCGGCACCGGTCACACATGACGACAATCATGCGATTTGGATCGATCCGAAAAATTCCGATCACCTCATTATCGGCAACGACGGCGGACTCGCGACGTCATACGACATGAGTCGGACGTGGACATTCATTCCGAATCTCCCCGTTGGCCTGTTTTATCACGTGTCGTACGACATGGAGTTTCCGTTCAATGTGTGCGGTGGTATGCAAGACAACTACGACTGGTGCGGACCCAGCGCGTCACGCATGAACCGCGGCATCTTTAACTACGATTGGTTCCAAATTCAGGGCGGTGACGGATTTGTCGCGATTCCAGATCTGAAAGACTCGCGCATCGTGTACACTGAGTCGCAAGACGGCAACATGATTCGCCGCAACAAGATTACTGGTGAATCAAAATCCATCCGTCCGACGCTGCAAAACGTATCGAACGCGACGGCCGGCGAGGTCTACCGCTTTCATTGGGATACGCCGCTGATGCTGTCGCCAAGTAATCCCGGCGTGTTGTTGGTGGCCGCAAATCGGGTGTTTCGGAGCACCAATCGCGGCGACACGTGGGAAGCAATTAGCCCCGATCTTACGAAAAATGAAAAGCGCGATGATATCGTGACGATGGGACTGAAGGGAAGCGAAATTACCATAGCAAAAGACGACGGTATCTCCGCGTGGCCCACTATCGTTGCGCTTGGCGAGTCGTTCAAGCAGCCCGGCGTGTTTTATACCGGCACAGACGACGGCACCGTGAGTGCATCGCGCGACAACGGAAAGACGTGGGCAAACATCACGAAGAACATGCCGTCGTTTCCCGCAGGACACGCGTTTGTGAGTGAAGTGGTGCCGTCGCGCTTCGATGCGGGTACGGTATACATCACGGTGGACAACCACCGGTTGAACGACTACGACCCGTACGTGTGGATGAGCACCGATTTCGGCACGTCGTTTAAGAAGATCACGACGGGACTGACGGGCGAAGTCATCAAAACGCTCACCGAAGACACGCGCAATCCGGATGTGCTGTACGTCGGCACGGAAACGGGAATTTTTCTGTCGATGGATCGCGGCGCTTCATGGCGTCGATTCAAAGCGAATCTGCCAACCGTGCGTGTTGATGAACTCACGATTCATCCACGCGACAACGCGCTGCTTGTAGCGACACACGGGCGCGCACTGTGGATTCTCGATCATCTCGAGCCGATTCAAGAATTCGCCGCCGCGCAAAAGGCTGATGCGGCGTTGTTCACGCCGGGCATGTCGATGCAGTGGAAGAGCAAGGACGATCGCAATGAGGAGTTTTGGGGGCATCAATTCTTCACCGGTGAAAATCCGCCAACAGAAAGCGTGTTGCAGTTCAACCTCAAGCGTCCGGCCACGAAGCCGGTTGTGCGCATCAGCGATGCAAAAGGCGTGATCCTGCGCGAGTTGCCGATTCCGGATGCGAAGAACATTGCGGGTATTCAGTCGGTGTGTTGGGATCAACGTGTCGAGTCGATTCCTGCAGCCGCCAACGCAGCGCCGCCGGGCGGCGGGCGCGGCGGTGGTGGTGGTGGTGGTGGTGGCGGTGGTGCGCCTGGCGGTGGCGCCGCCGGTCGCGGAGCGCCTTCCAGCATTTCGGAGCCGTTGCCGCCTATCGGCTACAAAGCAGAAAATCCCTGCGCGGTTGCCGGCGCGGGATTTGGTGGTGGCGGTGGGTTCGGCGGTCGCGGTGGGGGTGGCGGCAATCAAGGACCGATGGTGATGCCCGGTATGTACACCGCGTCACTCGTTATCGATGGAAAGGAAGTCGATAAAAAATCGATGACCATTGTGATGGATCCGCAGGTGCAGCTCACGGGCGCGTCACGCATCGCGTACAACAACACGGTCATGGATTTGCATGCGCAACAAAAGCGCGGTGCCGAGACTGCAACATTAGTCAACGCGCTGTACACAGAGCTTGGCAAAGTTGTCACAAAGGTCGATTCAAGCAGTGCACCTGCCGACGTCAAAACTCAGTTCCAGACTTTCCGCAAAGACTTTGACGCCATGCGCGCGAAGTTTGGTATTGGCACGCCGCAAGTAAGCTTCGGTCCGCCGGGCGGTGGTGGTGGAGGCGGTCGCGGGGGTGGCGCTGTAGACAACGCGAACGTGCTTGCGCGACTCGGCACCGTGAAAGGTGCGATCATGGGCATTTGGGAAACACCAAGCACCGAAGTATCAAAGCAAGCGGCCGATGCGAAGTCCGCACTCTCCGCGGCGATCACGGAAGCGAACGCCGTACTTGCACGAGCGCGCGCGATGAGCGAGACACTCGGCATGTACGGCGTGACGATGATGGCGCCAGTGGAAGGCGCGAAGTAAGCGACTACTTATTTCCGCGTTCGGCCATCGCTGCTAACGCCTGTCGTACTTTCGGGTCGGCCGATTGTGCGAGCGCGGAAATCGCTTTCTTTCGTGCAGTAACGCTTTCGTCGGTTTTGGCGATGGCGAGCAGTTTCGTTGTGGCCTCTGGCGTATCCACCTGCGCCAGAGCCGCAATGATTCCGTCTTTGAGCACGTAGTCAACTGTGCCATCGAATAGTGCCACCAATTGCGACACCGATGCTCCTGCGCGAACTGCCTGGCTGACGGTGCGGCGACGCTGGCTTTCAAGCAACACCGGATCTTTGGCGAGCGTTAACAACCATCGCGCGTTTTCGCCGCCACCAAATTCTGCAATCGCGGACAATGCTGCCTCCTGCGATTTTTGATTGGTGAGACGCGGCCATGCATCGCGGATCACTTTGATGTCGGCGGCTAGCGCGTACGACTGCCCGAGGCTGCGAATAGCCACTGCCAATGATTCGTCGGGCAGTTCCGCACGACGCACCGTTTCTCGAATAAACTCGCGTGATCGCGGATCACCGCTTTGTGATAACGAGGTGAGTGCTTCGCGTGCGGTCCATCCGCCTTCGCGATCACTCGCCAGTCGAATGAGCGCTGGAATGCCGGCGCCTGCTTCGAGTCGTGCTAACGACCGCAGCGCCTGTTGACGAACCGACTGATTGTCAGCTCCGTCGGTCGCAATGGCAAGCAGTGCGGGTCCAAGTGATGGGGCGCTGCGTCCGTCACGACTGAGCCACGTCATCGCACTGCGACGTGTTTCACGTGCGAGCGATTGATCACGCGCAATCGCGAGCAACTGCGTTTGAATGTTCACGCTGTCGGCGATCGCCGCTGGCATGATGGCGTTCGAGGAGACGCTGCCCTCTGACGTGGAAGCGATGCCCATGAGAAACTCGACGGCGTCTTGCGGACGAACCGCGCCGAGGTCGGTGATCCCTTCGCTGGATGCGAGCGGGCCAACAAAGGTGCGCAGACTGACCACGCGGCGATCTGCACGCTCGATGACCACGCGAACAGGCCCGCGAGTACAGATCTGCGACGACCCGTCGCCATTGAAGCTGCCGTACGAGTCGTTCACGCCGTTGAGCGAGACGACGCGGTAAAACGTATGGCCATCGCCGCACGCGCCGTCGCGTGCGGTGAAGTTGAATTGCGCGACGCCATCAGGAAGTTTCGAAACGCGCGCGGCAAGCGCTTGTGAAGCGAGGGGCAAGGGCAGGGTTGCTGCGAGCAACACGGATGCGAGCGCGGTGACTGCGCTGCGACGCCGCGCGTTTACTGAATTGTTGGTTGACATTGTTAGTTCCCCACGATTTCGAGCAACAGCTTTTTCGCGCGCGGATCGTCTTTCTTCATGAGCGCGTTGATCGCCTGTGAGCGCAACCGGGAATCGGTTCCGGTCTTTACGATTTCGATCAGCTTGTCGACCGTTGCCGGTTCCTTGCGCTGATTGAGCACGCTGATCAGCTGTTCGCGCACGGCCCGCGATTCGGCGGTATCGTACAGCCTGTTGATGTCGTCGATGGTGATTCCAGTCATGCGATACATGCGACTAATCGCACTAGAGCGGACTTCGCTCGGTTCGCTGACGTCGCGTGCGATGCGCAGCACGAATTGTTCGTTCTCTGCGCCGGGCGACTTGGAGATCGCGGCGATCGCCGCGATTTTCACCCGTTCGGCGCCCAATTTCGGATAGAGTCCGCGCAAGTACGCGGCATCATCGCTGCGTCCGTTGCCGGGATCGCGCTCCATGGTTCCCACCGCTTCGACGCGCAGCTGTTCGCTGACATCGCTGCGTTCAATCAGGGCGCGCAGCGTTTGACGAGCCCGAGGATTTTCGGTATTCGAGAGTGCGCGGATGGCGGCGCGTTGCACCTCACGTTCGGTACTTGTGCGCAGCAACTGCTCGAGCGCTGCCAGTGCGTTGTCGCCGGGAAGGCGCGCGAGAAACCCCACCGCGTCGACACGCAGTTCGATGGCTTCATCGGTTGCGCGTGCGACCGAAATCGCTGCCGACGTCGCGGCCGTGTCGCCCCGGCGTAGCAAAATGCTGAGCGCACGTCGACGCAGTCCTAGCAGACACGGATCACGCTTTTCGAGCACGCGTCGCAACATCGGCATCGCCGCTGCCTGATCTGCCTGTGCGAGCGCGCTGAGCGCTTCCGACTTTACTTCGACATCTTCGGCATCGCAGCCGCCTTTCTGTGCGTCGGCGCTCAGCTGTCGCGCGGCTTCATTGTCACCGCGTGCCGCAAGTGCACCTCGCACACGCGTCGTGAGCGCGGCGATCTCTTGCTGCGTGTTGCTGTTGCCTGGCGCATTCGCAATGCGCGCTTTGTCGGTGAGAATGCGCATAGCTTCGTGCAACGCGTCGGTGGTGCCAATGCGGTACTGCATGAACGCTTCGTAGTACGTGGCCGACAGCAGGCGCCGCGACTTCGGAAAATTCTTGGTGACCTGTGCGAAGTAATCGGCGGCGCGGCGCCATTCGCCGCGATTCATCGCGTCGTATGCAACGCGATAGACGGAATCGGCGGGATCGGGATCTTGCTGATTGAAGTAGCCCTGCCCGTCGAACGGACCTGTCAGTCCCTGCGCCCCGATTCTGCCGGACATCCCCCGTCCACCTATCGTGCCGACGTAAACGCGCGGCGAGATCGTGGTGGTGACTGACGTGGACGTGGACGTGGACGTGGAGGTCGAACCTGACGACTGCTGCGCGAACACGCGCGTACTAGTCGAGATGATGAGTGTTGCGAGAAAGAGTTTGCGCATCGGAAAGGCCTCAGTCGGCCGGGTTGAGGTTTGCGACAGCGGTCCGCAGTCGCGGCATCACATCGCGTTGCTTCATCGCTTGATGAATGAGTTCCACATCAGATGCCGAACGCGACGACGGGATCTGAACGATCTGCACGAGCACCAACTCGAGGTCCTCCAACAGACCCCGCACATTTGGATCAGCAGCATTGGGTGAGTCAAGCAGGAATCGGGTGGTGCTGAGCAGCGTGTTTGCGCGCGCGGCCAGCAACGTGTCGCCGCGCGCGGCCCACGTATCGCTTTGCAGCGACGCGAGCAGGGCGACGGTTTGTCCGAGATATCGTTCGGCGTCAGGCGCATCGAGCACGCGCGGTGACGCGTTGGATACGTTTGATGCAGTGACGACCGCGGGTTCGGCGAATAAGGCTGCGGTTGTCGGCGCATTCGCACGCGGCGCGTTGAACGAACTGCTGACGCGCCCAAGCGCGACGCCAACGACCAACACTGCAGCCATGCGAATCCACGACTGTTGATACCAACGCGTCGATTGACCGACCGTCAGGCGTAGCGGCGCATTGGCGGCAACACGCTGCGCGTCGATGCGTTGCGCGTCGATGCGTTGATCATCGATACTTGTCCAGAGGTCGGACAAGTTCTCGTCGGGCGGATCGTTGTACTGTTTCGCGGCGTCAATCACCCACCGGTCAAACTCTTCTTGTGTCATACTTACTCGCTCATGAATGGGGCAAGACGTGCGCGAAGCATCGCGCGTGCCTGTGAGAGACGACTCTTTGACGTGCCGACGGCGACGTTCATCGCGTTCGCAATTTCGGCGTGCCCAAATCCTTCGATGTCGTGCATGACGAACGTGTAGCGATAGATGTCGGGCAGCGCGTCGATGGCATCGCGCAATTGCTCACGCAAATCAGGATCTGCTGCAGGCGTGCGCGCATCAGCAAGTGGTGCGATGGTATCGATGTCCAGTTCTTTTTCGAATCGCCGGTCGCGTCGCTTTGCGTTGAGTACCACCGATAGGGTGACGCGATGTATCCACGACGACAGCGCGGCATCACCGCGAAAACCGTGAAGCTGTGCGAAGACGCGAACAAATGCGTCTTGCACCAAGTCCCGTGCGCGTTCCCGATCGCCGCAAATGCGAAAGGCCAAGCCGAAGACGCGAGTCGCGTGCGCGTCATACAGCTCGCGCGCGGCGGCGGCGTCTCCATCCAGTACTCGTGCGACCAAAAGCTGGTCGCCAGTGTGAGTCCCGGGTGTGAAGGAGAGGATTGCGGGAATGGTGGACGTCACGGTGTGTCGGAGAGATTGACACGGGGACGTCGCAATTGGTTCGGATTTGGTCATTACGTCGGCCGCAGTGCGCAGGATCGGCGATTCAAGCTCGGCCGCTCATTCGGTCAGAGCTTTGCGAGCGCCTCCTTCCAGCTGTTGAACTCGCTCTCCCGTAGACCGTATCGCACGAGGATATCTACACGGAGGGCCAACAGGTCTTTCACTGCCTCAGCGACAAATGCGTCGCGATCGAGGCTTGGAATGGCCGCTTCGCGAGCGCGCGTCTTCAGTTCCTCTTCGGTGGGCAATGTCAATTCTTGCACAACGAACCGTACTAGCTCTCGCAGTTGACTGCGATAGTTGAGACGAATGGGGTCGGGCTCTCCCATTGCTTCGCGCAGCACCTTGAACTGCGCGCACGAGCGCTCGTATGCCCATGTGAAGACTTCGCGCAGCAGGGTGATGTCACGGAGCTCGTATATGCCGAGGATGCCTTCAGTGTATACAGGCTCGGGAACGTCCACGAATGAGAGCGGGCACAGGTTTGCTCGGACGAGAGAGATGTTCGCAGCAAGACGTGACGTGCGTTTATTGACGTCGATGAATGGTTGCAGATACGGGAGGTGGACCATCACAAAGAACGCCTGCTCAATCGGATCTGGTATAGCCTCGGCCTTTTCGAGTAACGTCTCGAATCGTTCTTCGATAAGCTGCGGAATCGCGGTAGGCGTGTAGACGGAGGTACCGATGATGACGGCGCGCGTTCGAAGCGATCCTTCCTCTCGTCTGTTGTCTAGAAGGTTCTCGGAGAGCAGTGTGTGGAGGCCAACAACCGTTCGGCGATTGTAAGCGATTTCCGAAGCATTCCCCACAAGAAACTCGATCGCGGCTTTGTGGTTCAGGATGAGTTGGCGTTCCTGATCGCTTGCGCCAATGGTGG
>JANXUN010000344.1 GCA_025356185.1 Gemmatimonadaceae bacterium | reverse complement strand
ACTGGCTACTTCATGCTGGGCATGGTGTTGGAAAAAACCACGGGCAAGAAGTACGGTGACTATCTCGAGAGCACGCTGTTCAAATCGGCCGGCCTGACGCAAACGTATTACTGCGATGCACGTCGGCTGATTCCGCATCGGGCGCAGGGATACGATCGCTTGGCCACGGGACTCATCAACACCGACTTCATGAGCATGCAGCTGCCGTTTGCTGCGGGTTCGCTGTGTTCGACTGTGGGTGATCTCGTGTCATGGACGCAGCAACTGTCCAGCGGACGTGTCGTGAGTGCGGCTTCGTATCGCGAAATGACGACGCCAGTGCGCTTCGCCAGCGGACGACCCATGACGTACGGTTACGGCATATCGTCGGACACCGTGAGTGGACGTCGCGTGATCTCGCACGGCGGTGGCATCAACGGTTTCATCTCCTTCCTCACATACGTCCCGCAGGACTCGTTGATTGTGGCGGTGTTAGCGAATACTTCACCGGCGCCATCTAATGTGATTGCTGATGCGATCATGCGGGCGGTGCTGGGCATGCCACCGGCCTCAGGTCCGGCTGCCATCAGAGATCTACCGCTGAGCGCAGCGGAACGCGCACGGTATGTGGGAGAATACGCGCTGGCGAGGCCGAACGGTTCGCGACAGGCTGTGCGCGTACTCGAACAAGGGAATCAGCTGATGGTGCAGACCGCCGCCCAACCGCCCATCAGGATGCGCAGTCAGGGCACGCACATGTTCGTGTCGATGGATGGGAATCGCATGGCGTTTGACGTGGCCGGTGAGCGCGCGACGGGATTCATGTTTGGCGCCGGTGCGCGTCGATTGGAAGCAGTGCGGAACCCGCCATCCATGCAGTTGAACAAACCGATGTGAACATCCCAACTCCTACTACACTGGCACATTCCACTTTCGGAACTTTCACAGACATGACGTCGCGTTTTTTCCGAAATCAATTGCTCCTCAACTCTGAGAACTTCATGACGGTATCGCGTCGAAAAACTGCGGCTATGCTGCCGTACGCGGCATTTGCCGTATTCACTCTGAGTCAGCATGCGTCGGCACAGTCCAAAGACCCATACCCAGGACTCGAAGCGTATATCGCAAACGCTGCGCAAACGTGGGGAATTCCCGGCCTCGCCGTCGCCATTGTTCGCAATGATTCAGTGATCTACGCCAAAGGATTTGGCGTGTTGTCCGTAGGAAGTAAGACGCCGGTAAACGAAAGTACGCTCTTTGAAATTGGATCAAGCACGAAGGCGTTTACGGCCACCGCAGTCGCGATGCTCGTGAGCGATGGCAAGATGCAATGGGATCAGCGGCTCACGGACTTCCTGCCTGATTTCAGAATGTCTGACCCGGTTGCAAACGCTTCGGCGACTTTGCGAGATGCCCTATCGCATCGCACCGGAATTGCGCGCGGGGAGCTTGTGTGGCTTGCTTCCGGAATCGGACGAGACGAGGTGTTGCATCGCCTGCGGTTTCTTAAACCAGAATCACTGTTTCGGACGCAGTTCTCCTATCAGAACATGCTGTTTCTCGCAGCCGGACAAGCGGTCGGCAAGGCGGCAGGAAGTTCATGGGACGACGTCATTCGCCAACGAATTTTCACGCCGTTGGGAATGACCTCCAGTGCGCCGACATATACGGGCGTCAGGAATCCGAACATTACGCGTGGTCATGGAATTGATCATGACACTGCGTTCATCAAGCCGCCGTTTGACGCCGACAATATCGCGCCGGCTGGCGCAATTTTGTCCAACGCGGTTGACATGGCGCAGTGGCTCCGATTTCAGCTGAACGATGGCAAGGTGAATGGCAAACAATTGCTCAGTAGCGCGGCGTTGCGCGAAACACATACCTCGCAGATGCTCGTGCCGCCTGGAAGTCTTGGTGGCGGTGGAATGGACTCGGTGCCGACGTCGCACTTCAGCACGTACGGCTTTGGATGGATCATCGAAGACTACCGCGGCAATCTTGTGTGGCAACATGGCGGAAACACGGAGGGCATGACGGCCGCGGTGGGCATGCTACCGAACAAAAAGTTTGGCGTTGTTGTGCTGAGCAGCATGGGGCAAGCTTCGCTGCCCGGTTTGCTGCAGCGTTACATCTTCGATCTCGAACTCGGCGTGCCGAAGCGCGACCTAAGTGCAGAGGCGCGCACGCGTTTCGTGGCACAACACCGGCGCGCGGATTCCGTGGCGAAAGTCCAAGAGGCAAAACAGAAGAGCGGTGCCCAATCACCGATTCCGCTTTCAGCATTTGTCGGAACATTCGCGGACAGTCTTTATGGTACCGTCAACATCGTGATGAAGGACGGACAACTTGAACTTGAGCGCGGTACGTGGCGCGGGAAGCTCGAATTCCTAAACGCGAACAACTTCCTGTGGTACGTCCCCAAATCAGCACCAGTCCCACCACTCATCATCAAGTTCGAAGTCGCGGCGGATAACACAGTAACGGGGTTGTTCTACGGATTAGGCGCAGAAGCAACGCTGCTGTCGCGAGTGAAGCCTCGGCCAGCAAATGGACAACGCAACGGTGTTAGAGGCGGACGGTGAGAACTCGCCAACTTTACCGCGCGATCGGATTTGCGCTATTCGGATTCGGTTCCATTGGCGCGCAATCCAAGCCCACAATCGAGCAATTTCTCAGGCCTGGATTTCCCGAAGGACTTGTTTCCGCCAAAACAGTTGATCGTATCGCGTGGTTGGCGAATGAGCATGGACAGCGAAACGTATACACGGCAACAGCGCCGAGCTTTACGCCGGTGCGTCTGACAACGTTCCTTGAGGATAACGGCGTTGTATTGACGGATCTGTCGATCTCTGATGACGGTCAGATCGTTTCGTTTGTGCGCGGCTCAGCACCGAATGCTGAAGGCTGGTTGGCAAATCCCAGCAGCGATCCGAACGGTCCGACGCGAACCATTTGGGCAGCTAGAACAAACGGGAGCGGCGCGTCCGCCGTTGCGATTGGCAGTGCGCCGGTGCTCGCGCCCAACGGCAGTTCGATACTCTATGGGCGCGATGGACAGATCTTTCGCGTCGTATTGCCCAAGAGTGGCGCGTTTTCAGCGGTCGAAAAAGACGCGCAACCGTACATCAAGGGCTTTGGTCGCAACGGTGATCCGCAGTGGTCACCGAACAGTGCGACAATCGCCTATGTCAGTACACGAGAATACCATGCGCTGATTGGCATTTATGACGTAAAGACACGCACCGTGCACTACGCATCGCCGAGTATCGATTTCGATGGTAGTCCCACGTGGTCGTCAGACAGCAGACACCTTGCATTTACCCGTCGGCCGGGAACGCCGTTTGGACAACAGACGAATCCGGGGCTGAGCTTACGCGGTTTGCCGCCCGCACCAAGTCGAGCAGGTCGAGCCGGTGGCGGCGGTGATACAAAACCAGACGGCATGTATCGCGCGGCATTTCGCGGCGGCTACACGCTCGCCGTTATGGTTGTTGATGCGGTCACCGACAGCCTGCATGAAGTGTGGCACAGCGTGCCAAATGCAAAGACGTTCGTCAACATTGGTCGCATCAAGTGGGCTGGTGAAAATCTCATCTTCGCGCAAGAACCCGAAGACTGGACGCGTCTCTATTCTGTGAACGCGAATGGTGGGACGGAAACACCAATCGAGTTGACACCCGGTGCGGGTGAGGTCGAGACGTCCGGATATTCTGCTGATGGAAAGACGTTGTATTACGGCAGCAACGTTGGCGATCCGGATCGTCGCCACGTGTGGAAAGTGCAGACAGCTGGAGGTACCGCAACGCAGCTCACTACTGGCAACGAGATTGAGATGTCTCCTGCGCCACTCGCGTCTGGAAAGCAAGTGGCCGTGCTCACGTCATCGGCATTGCGTCCAATGTCGGTTGGAATTGTCGCGCTATCCGATGGAAAGGCAAATGTCATTTATCCAACACTCGGCAAAGATTTTCCAACGAATGCCGAGGTGGTTCCGCAGCTTGTGACACTCAAAGCTGCGGACGGCATGCAGTTCTACAATCAGTTGTTCGTGCCGAAGGACATCAAATCAGGCGAGAGGCGCCCCGCGCTCATCTTTGTGCATGGCGGCCCGCCGAGGCAGATGTTGCTCGGCTATCACTACATGGATTTCTACCACACTGCATACGCGACCAATCAGTGGCTGTCGACGCTTGGCTACGTTGTGATGTCAGTGAACTATCGCCTGGGCATTGGTTACGGAAAAACATTCCGCACTGCACCTAACAGTGGCGAAGCAGGAAACGCCGAGTACGGCGATGTGCTCGCGGCTGCGAAGTACCTGCAGTCGCGCCCAGATGTAGATGCGAGCCGAGTTGGCATATGGGGGCTGTCGTACGGCGGTATTCTCACGGCAGAAGCGCTTGCACGAAACTCCGACATCTTCGCGGCCGGTGTAGATATGGCCGGCGTGCACGTTTGGGGAAACTCACTCGACACTTCGACGGTCGCATACAAGGCGTCAGCCGTTTCCGCGATTGATAAATGGAAATCGCCCGTGCTTATCTGGCAAGGCGACGATGATCGCAACGTGCCGTTTTCACAAACCATTGGTCTCGTGAACTTGTTGCGTCAGCGAGACGTGTATTACGAACTCATGGTGATGCCCGACGACACGCACGAGACGCTGATTTACAAGCGGTGGCTCGACACGTTCAGCCGCATGCAAACATTTCTGCAACGTTTTCTCCGGGATAAAAAGTAGCGTGCCGACAGAATTGGTCCCGCAAATTTTTCCGCAATCATCTCATCCTACGCTGCGAGCGTGCTCATGAAGTTCGAGACTCTGGGTTCCAGAATTGGCCTCTATCTGGCGCTCACCCTTGCACTCAGTTCCATCTTCTACGCTCTGATCCTGACGAGCGGT
Source organism: Gemmatimonadaceae bacterium (assembly GCA_025356185.1). GTDB lineage: Bacteria > Gemmatimonadota > Gemmatimonadetes > Gemmatimonadales > Gemmatimonadaceae > Gemmatimonas. The sequence continues at coordinate 4,290 of JANXUN010000344.1, read as the reverse complement.
CACGTCGGCGGCGGCGCCGGCCTCTACGTGCTCGGCCTCATGTGGTGCCCGGCGATCTCCGCACTGCTCACGTGCAGGATCGCGGGGCTGGACTACGCTATCCTCGGCTGGAACTGGGGCGAAACTCGATGGGAGCTGACGGCGTTTCTCCTGCCGCTGGGATACGCCACGGTAGCCTATCTGATCATTTGGACGACTGGACTCGGCGTGTTTGGAAACAAGGAATTCGAGGCAAGACTTGCCAGTGTATTTGGGTGGACAAATGCACCGAGCTTCGTAGTGATCGCCGCGTACTTCGTTCTGAACGGAATATTCGGAATGGCGAAATCGGTGGCGTCAGCGCTTGGTGAGGAGCTCGGATGGCGCGGGTTTCTCGCGCCGCACCTGGACAGAAAATTTGGATTTACTGGTGGAGTACTCGTTACGGGCGTCATCTGGACGCTATGGCACTCACCCATACTGCTGTTCGCCGATTACAACATGGGTACGCAGTGGTGGTTCAGCCTTGCGTGTTTCACGGTGCTTGTGATGAGCATCAGCTTTCCGCTGGCGTGGCTGCGCCTCAGATCGCGCAGCGTTTGGCCCGCGGCAATACTGCATGCGAGTCACAACCTGTTCATACAAAGCGTTTACACGCCACTGACGAGCCCGAGCGGTAAGATCACACCGTACGCAATTGACGAATTTGGGTTCGTGCTACCGTTGGTCGCGCTCGTAGTCGCGATATGGTTCTGGCGACACAGGCGCGCTGCGGTGTCGATTGCCGCATAACTGCGGGGAGGCAACATGCTGACAAACTTTCGTTGGATGCAACTTGCGACGCGCACAACATCGAACATTCTGGTTTCGGTTGTTGTCGGCGTGCTGCTCCCGTCACCGGCTTCTGCGCAGACTTGGCCGGACTCGGCGTACCTGCGCAGTCACTACACAAAGTCCGAAGTTGCGATTCTCATGCGCGACGGCGTCCAGCTCCAGACCGTCATCTACGCTCCCGTAGGCGGGACTGCAACAACTCCGATTTTGCTGACTCGCACGCCATACAGTGCAGGACCCTACGGGCCAGATACGTACACGGGCCGCCTGGGCCCCGGATACGGATTCGCCGACGCTGGTTACATCTTCGCTATTCAGGACGTTCGCGGTCGTTATCGGTCGCAGGGGAAGTTCGTGCACATGACGCCGACCCTCACGGCACCCGCTGGGTCGAACCAGATTGACGAAACCACCGATACCTGGGACACCATCGAGTGGTTGATCCATAACGTTCCCCGCAACAACGGTCGCGTTGGACTTTGGGGAGGATCGTACGGCGGATTTTTTGCGGCTGAAGGGTCGATCCGATCGCACCCGGCGCTCAAGGCGGTGTCACCACAAGCGCCGCAGACCGATTGGTTTGCAGGCGATGACACCCATCACAACGGGGCGTTCTTCCTCACGTCGACTTTCAACTTCATGTTCGCGTGCGACAAGGTCCGGCCGGACGCGTCAGCGACGTGCGGCAAATCGTTCAAATTTCCAACGGACGACGGATACCGGTTCTTCCTTGAGATGGGTTCGCTGGCTAACGCCGAGTCGCGTTACTTCAAGAAGGCGTCGCCGGGATGGACCGATATGATGGAACATGGAACCTACGATGCGTTCTGGCAGGCGCGGACCATACTCCCGCACTTGAACAAAATTGCGCCGGCAGTGCTTACCGTCGGTGGATGGTATGACGCCAACAACTTCTATGGCGCACTGCACGTTTTCGGCGCGATTGAACGCCAGAGTCCCACGACGGACAACGCCATGGTGATCGGCCCGTGGACACACGGCCAATGGATCCGGGACTCCGGACGCATAGTGGGCCAGCTGGACAACGGCATCAACTCATCACGGTTGTATCAGGACGAGATCCTACTCCCGTTCTTCGAACGGCATCTGAAGGGGAACGGCTGGGCCGGACACCCGAAAGTCTGGGTGTTTGAGACCGGAGGGGAGGGGCGCTGGCGGACGTTTGACCAATGGCCTCCCAAGGATGCCACGAGCCAGTCGATCTACTTTCACTCTGGCCGAACGCTCACGTTCGCGCCTCCGTCGAAGGATCAAAGGCCGGGTGCAGATGCGTGGGTTACCGACCCGTCCAATCCTGTGCCATTTGAGCAAGGCAAGAGTACCGACATGAATCCGGATTACATGGCCCGTGACCAACGATTTTCGGCCAATCGTCCGGACGTGGTCAGCTACCGCGGCGAAGTGTTACGCACAGACCTCACCATCGGTGGACCAGTGAGTCCAGAACTTTACGTGTCCAGCACGGGGAGTGACGGTGACTGGATCGTAAAGCTGATAGACGTGCACCCTGATGGTTTTCAGGAGTTGGTGCGCGGTGACGTGGTGCGCGCAAAGTTTCGAAATAGTCTCACGACTCCCGATTCGCTGGTACCCGGTCAAGTGACCAAAATCGCGTTCGAGATGCCTGACGTGTTCCATACGTTTCGCCGCGGACACCAACTCATGGTTCACGTACAAGGAAGTTGGTTTCCGCTCGTGGATCGCAATCCGCAACGGTTTCTCGATATCTACCGCGCACGCGACTCGGACTTCCATACGGCAACTCAGCGGCTATACCGCGGACCGTCGACGCCATCGCGGATCGTTGTGCATGTGGTCGCCGCGCGACCGTAGTCCGTTAACTCGCACGCTGACGGTCCACCGGGATTTGTGTTCACTTAATCCAGCGAACTAACATGGCTTGGAATTCCTGCTCTCGCTCCTTCGCTTCAACTGTCATCCGTGGATGCTCCGGCGTTCTCGTCACTGCGCTGATACTCGCATGTGGATGTAGCCAAGGTGTGCGTGCAGGTGCAGCTGCAGGCACTGCCGCCAATGCGCCGTATGACGTCGTCATTCTGAACGGTCGCATTGTCGATGGCTCGGGCAATGCGTGGTATTATGGCGACGTCGGTATTCGCGGCGACCGCATTGCGCGCGTGCAGCGACGTGGCTCGACGACGCCGCTCACGGGTCGAAAGACAATTGATGCAACGGGCAAAGTGGTAGCGCCGGGCTTTATCGATATTCAAGCCGGCGGCAACTACCTCACCGGCGATGGTCGTGACGTCAGCAAGGTCACGCAGGGCATTACCACCGAAATTTTTGGTGAAGCGTACACGGGCGCGCCGATAAGCGAACTCTCCATAGCCGGGGACACTGGCGCCGCGGCGAAGAGTGCGCGTCGGTTCATGGGCCCGCGCGGTTTTGACGCCTGGCTTCGCGCGATGGTAGCGCATGGCATATCACCAAACGTCGGCGCGTTTGTTGGGGCAAGCACGATTCGAACGTACGGCATGGGAATGCATATGGGTGCCGCTGATACCAAGGCGCTGGATTCCATGCGGACGGCGATGCGAAACGCCATGGAAGATGGGGCATTCGGCCTTGGTTCAGCGTTGATTTATCCGCCCGGAAATTTCGCGAGCACCGAAGAACTCATTGAAATCGCCAAGGCGATGGCACCATACGGCGGGATTTACATCACGCATATGCGGTCGGAAGCTGATCAGGTGTTGGAAGGCATGGACGAAGCATTGCGTATTGGTCGCGAGGGCGGAGTGCCGGTCGAGATTTATCATCTCAAAGCAGCCGGCACGGGCAACTGGAGCAAAGAGCTTGCAATGATTTCGAAGATCGACTCCGCTCGTGCGGCCGGGTTCGATGTACAGGCAAACATGTATCCGTACACGGCAGGTGGTACCGGGCTTGCTGCATGCTTGCCGCCGTTCGCATCGGCGGATGGGAAACTCCTCGCAAATTTGGCGGATCCTTCTGCGCGTGCGCGCATTCGTGCGGAAGTAGTGAAACCGACGAGCTTCTGGGAAAGCCTCTGTGAACAGTCAACACCAAAGGGCGTGCTCATTACCGCACTCCGCAGCCCTGAAAACCAGAAGTGGTCTGGGCACCGGCTCTCAGAAATTTCGGAGGCCATGCGAAAGGATTGGCTCGATACGGTGATGGACCTGCTGCTAGCTGAAAAGGGCAGCATTGGTGCCATGTATTTCCTGATGAGCGAGGACAATGTTCGCCTGCAACTGAAACAGCCGTGGATGAAGTTCGGCACTGATGCTGGCGGTAGTGACCCGGACAGCACCAAAGCGTTGGTGCACCCGCGTTCGTACGGCACCTACCCGCGCATCCTTGGGCAGTACGTGCGCGACGAAGGGGTGATACCACTCGAAGATGCGATTCGCAAAATGACGAATGCGGTCGCGACGCGATTGATGATCACGGATCGCGGACTTCTCCGCACCG
>JANXUN010000336.1 GCA_025356185.1 Gemmatimonadaceae bacterium | reverse complement strand
CCGTTCTTGGTGCTGGACGGACGAGTCACGCTTCTCGCTGCGCGAGAAAAAGCAGGAAAATCGACGTTGCTCGGGCAAGCAGTCGCGACGTTGTCACGTGGCGGTGATTTTCTTGGCCAACGGTGCGGACCTGGCAAAGTGATTTGGTACGCCATAGACGAGGCCGCAGGTGACGCGGTGCGCCGGTTGAACGCGTACAACGCCGACGGCGACAGCGTCGTGATTCAGACGCAACGGCCCACTCCTGAACATTTGCGCACGCACATTCATGAGTTTCAGCCCGCGCTGGTCGTCATCGACACGCTCACAGAGCTGATGTTCGGCCGACTACAGAGCGATCGCGATGCGATGGACATGTCCCGCGCACTTGGTCCGTTCATGGACGTGCTGCGCGACACAAATACGGCCGCCGTCTTGGTTCATCACGCCACAAAAGACGGTCGCGATTATCGCGGGAGCGGCCAGCTCGGCGCTAAGGTCGATGTGATCGCACTCCTCGGAATTCCCGGGGCGAATAGTGAACAGGTCGATGATGATCCGGACAGCGACCCAGAGATTGAAACGCGGCGCGTGCTCGCGGTGCGGGGACGTGGTCTCAACGGACGCGATCGACTGCACTTCGACGGCTCCGAATATCAACTCGGCGAGGGTGAGCAGGGACTGACCGCGCGCATCGTTCGCGCGGTGCGTGACGGCGCGAGTTCCGTGAACAAGGTTGCAGAGGTGGTCAAAGGTCGACGTCAAAACGTAAGCACGACAATTACGCGACTGGTTGAGGAGGGAAAACTGATGCGCGACGGGAACACACTGCGCGCGCCGATGTTCGGTACTGGTTCCTCGGGTGGTTCCGCGCACCATGCAAAAGACGTTGCCGGAACCACCTCGGGAACCGGTGCAAGCGCGCCCGCTACGAAGGGTGAGACATCACGGGAACCACTGGGAACCACGCGGGAACCACCGCACGCGCTCACGGGAACCAGTCAACCAACGCCACGAACCGGGGTGGTTCCCGAATTTGGGGTCTCTATCGCCACGAATGGGAACCACCACCGCACGGGACCCGGCGCAGAGCCGTTCGACTGGTCCTCGTTGGACGGCGCCGCATGATGACAAAAAGCCAATCACGCAAAAGTCTTGAGAAAAGTCTGCGAATAAGTCAGCTAGCCTCAACACGGTTTCGCCTTCCAACGCTCACAGGTGCGAGTCGCATGACGACATCTCCGAGAGGTTCACCATGACGCGCGGTCGTCCATTCACACCGACAGATTCGCGTCGAGGTCGTGGGCCGGTAAAGGGTGCGAAGAATGCGGGGCGCAAGCCGGATGCCTTTAAGGCTTTGTGTGCGAAAATCACTAGTTCGGACGAGGCTATACGCGCAGCGCGTGCGATCCTCGAAGATCGCTCTCACCCGGCATGGGCAAGCGTGTTTAAGACGCTTGCGGCCTACGCCTACGGCCCACAGACGCAGCACGTCTCCGTATCCGCCAACGTACACAGTCCGGTTGTGTTGCTGCCTGTTCGCGAACGATAGGACTTGCTACGGGCAGCAGCCCTCACGTTTTCGCTGCTTTGTGCAGATGGAGCCGCGGCCTTCGCGAAGGCTTGCGCACGATCGTAAACTCGGACAGGACGGACAGCGGGCGGATCACGATGACGTCGTGCAGGCGACATGCAAAGCCCGCGACGACGAGCGGCGACATCACGCGGTAGAGAAAAGCGGGCGAGCTCATAACTCTGCTCGGGTCAGAACGCTGGCGCATCACAACCGGCTTTTCATCCGGCTTTTGGTCACACTCACGCGGACGCGGAACGCGAGGCGAAAGCCAACACCTTCGCGGAATCACCATCGAGATAGCGTGCGATGGTCTCAGCAATTCCATTCGCAGCGTTGCGCACCGTGGCGTCGCGCACCTCGCCATAGCGTGAAGTTTGCCCGCTTAGGGTGTGGCCAACGAGTCGCGCAATCACGTGGTCACCGAGTCTCATGCCTTTGACCTCTCGTATCTACCTGCTTTAGCCCTCAGACCACTCCTGCTGTGTCGCACCAACTCTGAGGCGCAGCCTTGACCGACTTCGTGTCGAGCGTTGTGTCAACGACCATCGCAAGCCTTAGCATCTCATTCTTGCACCTCGCCGCTAGTTCTTGACGCTTACGACCGCCCTCGCCCGCCTTCCGTACGCGAGGAGCATAAGCAGTCCAGCGGCGAGCATCAGCTCGGTCGATGGCTCCGGCACGACGGATGTCACCGAGATGCCAAAGTGAAACTCGGGATCGTTGTAGCCATCACCCTGCGGCAAGTTCGCGTAGACACGATCGCCGGCCATTCGCTCATCGAACGCCGCGAGGGCGTAGTTGAATCCATTGTACGTGAACCCGGTCGCGCCCGCCGCGTTCACGAACGGCCCTGCGTCGTATCGCAGCCGCGGTGTCATCACCGCTCCGGCGATCGTGGCGTAGCTGGCGAATGTCGAGGTCGGTGTGACGATCGAGATGCGGGGATTGACCTCGTTCTCGAAGAAAAGATTGAAGCCGCGATACGCCTCGAGGCCCGCATGAGGCGGCGCCGCGTCGAGGGCAGCATAGAGATCATTCGTGCCGGTGGTCAGCTGGCGGCCAAGGTCGCTCTGGGAAACACCGGTGAGAA
>JANXUN010000333.1 GCA_025356185.1 Gemmatimonadaceae bacterium | reverse complement strand
GCGTGACGCACCGTTTTTTACCGCGCGCGCCGCGGCAATACTGTGCGTGCGAATGAGCTCGTGCGCTTCCTGGCGATCACCACCCGCGCGCACGAAGCGCACGATCAGCTCTTCGGTCGCCATAAACGGCAGTTCGTCATTCACGCGTTGCGCGATGCGCGCGGGGTGTACCTCGAGTCCGCGCACGACATTTTGCAACAACACGAGCAACGCATCAGTGGCGAGAAACGACTCAGGAATTACGAGACGACGATTGGCGGAATCATCCAGCGTGCGTTCAAAGTATTGAACCGCGTGCGTCTGATTCGCGTTGGGCTCAAGCGACAGCACAAACCGCGCGAGCGACGCAATCCGTTCGGAGCGCATGGGATTGCGCTTGTACGCCATCGCCGACGATCCAATTTGATTCGTTTCAAACGGCTCCTCGATTTCACCGAACGCTTGCAACATCCGCATGTCGCCAGAAAACTTCGACGCCGTTGCGGCGATGCCCGCAACCACCGACAACACTTGCGCGTCGATTTTGCGTGAGTACGTCTGACCAGACACCGGAATCGACGAGGCGAAACCCATCTGCTTTGTGACCAGTCGATCAAGTTCACGCACGCGCGCATGGTCGCCATGAAACAGCGTCAAGAAACTTGCTTGCGTACCGGTGGTGCCCTTTACGCCGCGAAAGGGCAGGCGTGTGATCCGCGTGTCTAGGTCTTCCAAGTCGAGCAAAATATCCTGCATCCACAACGTCGCGCGTTTGCCGACCGTCGTAAGCTGCGCGGGCTGCAAATGGGTATAGCCGAGTGCGGGAACTTCTTTCCACGTACGCGCAAAGCGATCAAGTGTCGCCAGCGCGTCTAACAACTTCTCGCGCAACAGCGACAGTCCGCGTCTCATCAAAATCAACTCGGCATTGTCCGTCACGAAACAGCTGGTCGCACCCAAATGAATAAACTTGCGCGCGTCCGGCGCAACGTCCCCGAACGCATGCACGTGCGCCATCACGTCGTGGCGAAATTTGCGTTCGTATATCGAAACCGCGTCGAAGTCGATGTCATCGAGATGCGCGCGCATGGCCGCAATGGCCGCATCGGGAATTTCAACGCCGAGGGCCTGCTGCGACTCAGCAAGTGCCAGCCATAGCCGACGCCACAAGCCATAGCGCGTCGACGGCCCCCAGAGCGTCAGCATCGCCCGAGATGCGTAGCGCTCGGCGAGCGGTGAACTGTAGATCGAATGCGAAGCGTCGGTCACGTCGAATGAGCTAGCGTGGTCAGCGCGAACTAGCGCAGATAAAACGAAGACTGCAGCAGCTGTTGACCACGTTCGAAGACGAGAATGACCGGGCCGCGCGCCCCATCGCGTTCGATTGCAGTTGATGTGGCTTCGGCGGTGCCGACCCGCGCACGGCCGACTTGCACGATCACATCACCCTGCTGCAAACCCATCTGATCGCTGATGCGATCAGACACTTTGTACACGAGCGCACCGCCGGTCGAGGCAAGTCCGCGCTCTTGGCGAATCGCGTCGGTCACGGTTACTAATTGTAGTTCGCTCGCGACGGTGACCTTTGGCGCTGTGACCTCAGGAGAGTCGCCCACCGTGACCGACAGCGTGACGTCGCGCCCGCCGCGACGCACCACCAGCGGCATGGTCTCTCCGACACGCACCTCAAGCAGACGCGCTTCCCAATCAAAAGCGTTACGCACAGCGCGCGTTGTTGCTTTGACAATCTGATCACCAACTTGCACGCCGGCGCGCTGGGCCGGTGAGCCGGGCACCACGCGTCCAACGATGGCGCCGGCAGACGCGGCTTCTCGCGCACTTTGTGCTTGCGGTGTTTGCAGTCGCAATCCCACCCACGGTTGCCGCACGGCGCCGTGATCCAGCAAATCTTCGACGATGCGTTTCGTACGATCTATCGGTATGGCGAAGCCGAGTCCAATAGATCCACCGCTCGGCGAATAGATCGAACTGTTCACGCCGATCACTTCACCCATCGCATTCACGAGCGGCCCGCCCGAATTACCAAGATTGATCGCGGCGTCGGTCTGAATCATGTCGACGTATACGCCACCGCCTTCGCCCCGGCCTGCAAGGTTGCGACCAACACCGCTTACAACGCCAACGGATACACTTGGCTCGCTGTTGCCGAGGACAAATCCAAAAGGATTGCCGATGGCGATCGTCCATTCACCAACGACGAGATCCGATGACGTGCCCAGCGGTGCGAGCGGCAATTTCGTAGCGGCGATTTTCACGACCGCGATGTCATTCGTCTCATCGACTCCAACAACTTTGGCGTCGTACGTGGTGCCGTCGCGCATCGCGACGGATACTTTCGTCGCGCCACCGACCACGTGTGCGTTGGTGACGACAACCCCGTCCGCGCGCACAATAAAGCCAGAGCCGATGCCGGCGTTGCGACGCTCGCCGGTGCGGCCGCCGAAGAAGAATTCGGAAAAATCAGCGGGCACGCGCTCGACCGTTTCCGTTTGCACCGTGACAACCGCGGGCGCCACGCGTTCAACGGCTGACGTAATTGCGGTACGACGCGACGCGGCGATCGATTGCGCGGGCAGCTGTGCAGCAGACGGCGACGACGCGGGAGGAAGTGTGCGACCTTGCGCCGCCGATGATTCCGGCGTGGCGCCCTGACAACCGATTGCGGTGCACGCCACCGCCAGCACCACTGTGATTCGAGACATAACGGGCAGGCGACTAAGACGGAGTAACACGAAGTCGTTCTCCGTGCGTCGGTCGACGCGCACCTTCGGGCAGCGATTGATCGGTGAACGGATACGCCAACATCGCACGTAACGTCGCACTACCCACCACGGCCGCATCGGCGCCGGCAAGTGCGCAAGCAATCATGGGCGCGCCGCTGGCAGGAAACACGGCGACCAAGTGCGTTTCACTTCCCAACACGTCAAACAACCGACGCGACTCATCGATCACGCGCGCGCCACTCGCGCCAGCGGCGTCAAGACGATCCACGTCAACGAACACGTACGCTGCGCCCACTCGTGCGGCAAGCATCGCCTGTGCCGTCGAACCGACAAACGTGGCTGCTGTGCGTACCCCGCCTTGTGCCAACCGCTGCAGCAACGGCACATATGATTCGGTAAACGGCACTTGCACCACGACGTGATCGGCTACGCGTCCCAGCTGCTCTGCAGAAAGGGCCACATCGTCCATCGCCATGGCGTCGAATGGGACAAACACGGGCATCGCTGCCGCGCGCGCGAACTCGGCAAGCCAATTCAGCGCGGCATCCGACGACTCCGCGTGGCGCAACGCTGCATCGGGCAATACCACCCCGTCTATCAGCGCGCGCTCGGCACTCCAGCGCACGTCGTCGAGTGCGTCGGTCGCGAGAAAGAGTTTCACAACGGCACTCGAAACACTTCGAGAGGGTACTCGACTTCGTGCAGCGACAGACCGTGCGCCGGTGCCGGTGGCGAGGTCTCCGCGTTGTGCGTCAGCGTCAGCAGGCGCGCGAGAGAGCCACGCGGCCGACGACCCTGCGCTACATCAACCATCGTGCCTACTAAAAAGCGAACCATGTGATGGAGAAAACGGTTGGCAGCGATCTCGAAGACCCAGCCGCCGTCGCGCTCCGTCCATTCGGCGTGTTGAATCACACACCGATGGTCGTCGTCGATCGGCGCCGTATGTGCAACGGCGAACGCGCGAAACTCGTGCTCTCCCAACAACGATTCCGCTTCTGTACGGAGCGCGTCGACAGTGAGCGGGCGATGCTGCGCCCACTCGAAGGGTCGACGAAAGGGCGAACGCGCCATCAGATCGGTGCCTACAAGATAACGGTATCGACGCGCGATTGCGCTCCGCCGTGGATGAAAATCCGCCGCCATAAAATGGGCGCTCTGCACCCAAATATCGTCCGGCAAAAGCGCGTTCATGGCGCGCTGCAGCTCGGCCGGAGCCCATCGCTCCGTGACCCAAACCCCGACGCCTTGCCCGTGCGCATGGACTCCGGCATCGGTACGCCCGGCCCCGACCGCCGAAACTGGCGTCTTGCACAGCCGCAGCAACACTCGCTCCATTTCGCCTTGCACCGTGCGAGCCTCGGGCTGGCGCTGCCATCCGGCGAACTGCCCGCCGTGGTACTGGGTGACGAGCAAAATCTGATGAGGGTCCATAGCCGCGCGGAAGGTATGTCGTGCTGAGCGACGCATCAACTCGTCTAGCCGCGCAACTCCGATGGCACGCCCCCATTGCGTCTCCGCCGTCGATACTGTTTTCTCCTTTCGTCCATGCCACCACGCTCTCTCGCTTCCCTCGCGCACGCGCTGGGCGCCATCGCCGACTTAGATGGCGCCTTGGTCGCCTTGGGCGAATGCCTCGCCGAGCTTGATCGCGGAGCGTCCATTGCGCTCGTGCAGTACGATGCGCGTAAGGACATGCTCCGAGAAAGGCTCGCTCCGGTTGGGGCGCAGATCGTGCGCTCGACCTTGGAAACGACGTATGATCATCTCCCAGACACCATTCGGAGTCGTGTCTCGCCCGGCGGTCAGTTTGTCGACGTCACTGACAAGTCGGCCGACTACGCGCGGCTATTTGGATTTGGTTCTGGTGTCGATGGCGGTGTCTTATCGCTTCGCGGCGTTCGAGTAGATGGGGCGCTTTCCGCCATCATCACACTGTACGAGCCTCGCAAGATCTTTGGCACGCGGACCACCGAACGACTCGCGCCCGCGATGCCGCTGTTCGACTTGGCCTTCAGTCGCCTTGCCGAACGCGACGCGCGCGAAGAGGCGGTGCGGACGCTCGAAGATGTCACGCAGCGCGTGCATGGTGAGTACGTGCGGAAGCTGGGACAGATGGAGGCTGAGCTACGCGACGCGCGCACGTCTCCGCGCGGCCACGATTCGATTGGCGCGGTTGAAGCCGTCGCGATTCAGGCCGACAGCGCGCGCGCCGCAGAAGAAGTGCGTCGTTCCGGGAGGCGCGCCGAGCTCGCCGAGCAACAGTTGGCGACCGCCGTTGGCCAGCTGGAGCAAACACACATTGAACTGCACCGTCGCAGTGAAGCGTTAAGACAGCGCACACGCACGCTATATCTGCTCGATAAGCTGCTCACTCTGGACGCGGTCACCATCGATGCGCGCGCGCTCGTCGACGGCATGCTGGCGCTCGTCGGCGATGATATGCAAGCGCAGCGATGCTCGCTGATGCTGATCGCGCCCGAACCGGATCATCTCTATCTCGCGGCCGCACGCGGTGTTGCCCCGCACATCGTCGAAGGGATGCGTATTCGAATTGGGGAAGGGGTCGCTGGTCGCGTCGCCGCCGCTCGCGAGCCTCTGCTGGTGCAAGATGTGCGCGACGCTTCGCAGCATCCGCTGTTGCGCGATCAGTACTTCACGACCGGTAGCTTTATCAGTTTTCCGCTGGTGTACCACGAGCAGTTGGTCGGTGTTCTCAACCTCACCAATCGCGCGCAGCGCGGTGTCTACGGTGACGAAGACGTCGAACGCGTGCGACTGCTCGGTTTGGTGATTTCATTGATCGCCACACGGCATCATCTGTCCGACCGATTGCTTGAGGCAATCAGTGAGCGCTGATCCGCTCGCGCTCGCGATTCGTCGACTGGCGGCACACGAATCACTAGACGGCCCGTCGCTCACCCTGGCCTTCGACGCCATCATGCGTGGCGAAGGTACGGCCGTGCAAGTGGCCGCGCTGTTGATGGCGCTTCGCGTTAAAGGCGAAACAGCTGCGGAAATCGCCGGCGTGGTTCGAGCAATGCGCACCGCAATGATCGTGATGCACGCCGACGCGCCCGATGATCTTGTCGATACATGCGGAACGGGCGGCGGAGCGCTGACCACGTTTAACATCTCGACGGCTGCCGCGCTGCTCGCTGCGGGACTTGGCGTGCGCATCGCGAAGCACGGGAACCGCTCATTTACATCGCGGTCAGGGAGCGCGGACGTGCTCGAAGCGTTGGGTGTCGTCATCGACATGCCGCCGGCCGCGATGGCGAAAACGCTCGAAGCCGCGGGGATCGTGTTCATGTTTGCGCCGCTCATGCACCCCGCGCTTCGACACGTCGGTCCGATTCGTCGCGAATTGGCGGTGCCGACGGTCATGAACATCGTCGGACCGCTCGCAAATCCCGCTCGCGCGGGGCGCCAGGTAGTCGGTGTCGCTGAATCATCGCGACTGATGCTGTTAGCGGAGGCGTTGGCGACACTCGGCACGCGTCGCGCACTGGTCGTTCACGGCGCACCGGGTCTGGACGAGGTCTCGCCGCTGGGCGAGACGCAGGTTGTCGAGGTCAACGACGGCGCGCTTTCTCGGTGGACCATCGATCCAGCCATTGCGGGCTACGGGTCGATCGAGGCTGGTGATCTCGCTGGAGGCGACCCATCCGAAAACGCGAGACTCATCGAACGCGTGCTACAAAACGACGGTCCGGTTGGCGCGCGCGCCGCAGTCGTGCTAAATGCTGCGGCCGCGCTCTACGTGCAAGGCATCGTCACATCGTTTGAGGAAGCCGTAGCGGCGGCAAAGGTCGGCCTCGCGCAGGGTGCTGGCGCCGCGGCGCTCGCTCGTCTTCGCTTCGCATCCCACCACGCGCTCGGCGCAGTGTGACACGGCGCCGAGCGCGGGTTAACCCGCGCTCGGCGACGCGACCTTAGTACCGACGCAGCACACCGACAACGATGCCCTGAATGCGTACGTCGTCTTCATGGACAAAAATCGGCGACATCGCATCGTTAGACGGTTGCAGGCGAATGCGACCGTCCCGCTCTCGATAGTAGCGTTTGACAGTCGCGGCCGCGCCGTCGAGTAACGCGATAACCATTTCGCCGTTGTCTGCGCTCTGTCGATCGTTCACCACGACAAAATCGCCGTCGGCGATCTGATCTTCGATCATCGACTCGCCGCGAACACGAAGCACGTAGTGACTGCCGTTTTTGCGAAGGAACCCGTCAGGCACCGCCATCGTTTCACCTGACGACAGTGCTTCGATCGGCGAACCGGCTGCTACAAGTCCGAGAAGCGGAAGTTCGACCGACCGTTGATACATC
>JANXUN010000274.1 GCA_025356185.1 Gemmatimonadaceae bacterium | reverse complement strand
ACCGAAACTTTCGCCTGTTTTGGGTCGGGCAGACGCTGTCGTTGATCGGGTCGTGGATGCAAACGATGGCCATCGGCTGGCTTTCGCTCCAACTCTCGAATAACGCCTTCATCGTAGGACTCGTCGCGAGCGTCGGCGCGCTCCCCGTCATGCTCTTTTCGCTCCACGCGGGGGCACTGGTAGACCGTGCCGACCGCCTGACCGTGGTGCGCGTAACGCAAACCATTTTCCTCGTGCAAGCCGCCGCCTTGTGGCTGCTCACGTGGCAGGGGCACGCCACTGTCGGCTTGCTGCTCGGATTGTCGTGCATTCAGGGGCTGGCGAGCGCCGTCGAAATTCCTGCGCGTCAGTCGATGATCATCCTGCTTGTCGGTCGCGACGACTTGCAACCCGCGATCGCGCTCAACTCGAGTGGCTTCAATCTCGCGCGCATTGTCGGTCCAGCGATTGGCGGACTGGTCATTCACCGCTTCGGTATCGCGTGGTGCTTTGGCCTTAACGCGTTGAGCTTTGTCGCCGTGCTGTGGGGACTCTTTCTCATCGACCTACCACGCGTCGCATCGCCGTTCGTTGGCACCACGGTGCGCGAAATTCTCGCGCGCAGTTCACGTGACGCGCTGGACGGCCTGCGACATCTCAATCAACCTGGCCGAGTGCGCGAGTTGCTTGGTGTGGTGTCGGTCGGGGCAATATTCGGCACACCGTTCATCATTCTCATGCCAGTGATCGCACGCGATCAACTGCATTTGGACGCTGGTGGGTATGGTAGCTTGCTCGCCGCACTCGGTATTGGCGGACTCGTGGGAGCGTTGATTGCCGCCGGGCCCGCCGCGCACTGGTCGCGCGGTGTCGTGATGCGCGCTACTGCGCTGCTGTATCCACTCTTCGCGATCGGTCTTGCGTTCACAGCCGATGTGCGCCTCGCGCAATTGCTGCTGTTCGCGATTGGCATCGCGCTCGTCATGTTCAACGCGATCTCGAACAGCGTGCTGCAACTGCTTACACCAGAAGCATACCGCGGACGACTGATGGCGTTTTACGCGATGATGTTGGTGGGATTCTCGCAGGCCATCGGTGCATTCGTACTTGGCGCAGCGGCGCGCACCGTGGGCGTGGAGTGGGCCGTCGGTGCGTCGGCGCTGATTACACTCAGCTTTGGTCTGTGGACGTTTGTGCGATCGCCAGCACTCGTGCGCGTGTAGGCACGAAATACTGACAGCCGGCTCCGGAGGCCGACGACTGGAAGAGTAAGCACGCGTGCCGACAGTGAACGCTGTCAAGACGATCGCTTCGTCTTAATAGGCTCGGAAGCTTCCGCTCTTCGGTTTGGGTAGCCGGTCGTCGGGGCTGCGCCAGGTCTACGGTACAGTGCAGTGATTTTGTATGAGTTGCGATGCCGTGGTGATGTGTTTCGCTCAGGCGCGCCTATCGTGATGAGTGTGCCCCCTTGCGAAATTCCAGCCGAGCCAAGCAGACTATGGCTATGCCAGCCCTCGAACAGCGTCGCTGGACCGCGGCCGAAGTGCGAGCGCTTCCGGAGGTTCCCGGAAAGCGATTTGAAGTGGTGGACGGAGAGCTGCTGGTGAGCCCCGGTCCGTCATTCCGGCATCAGTTTGTGCTCAGCCAGTTTTTCACCGCTATGGTGGGCTACGTTCATCAATACAACATCGGTGCGCTGTTGTGGGGGCCTGGTGAACTCGAGTTGGATGTGCACACACTCGTTCAACCAGATCTGTTCGTCGTCACACCGTTGACGACGTTCGCGAACATGCTCGATGGCGATCACCGACCGATTCTTGTTATCGAGGCGTTATCACCGTCTACTGCGCGATTTGACCGCGTTGTGAAGCGCGGACGCTATCAGCGTGAAGGCGTCGAATACTGGATCGTCGACTTCGAGGCGCGCGTTGTGGAACGATGGATGCCGGGCGCGACGCGACCCGAGATCGTCGCGGAGCAGCTCGAGTGGCAACCGTTGCAGGTACCGAACGCGCTCGTGCTTGACTTGCCTAAAGTTTTTGCGGCAGCGCTTGGGGCGTAGTGATTCCGACGCGTTCTTAAGATTCCGGTCATCGGTTTAGGTAGCCGCTTGTCGGTGGCTTACTGCCCGCCGAAATAGTCCTGTTGGTTGCCGCCGCCTTTCCTGCGCGATTCACGCTCGGCGCGTGCGTACGTTCCCGCGTCGTTGCGAGAAATCTTGCGACGCGCAACCAATGCTTCGAGCACTAACTCGCACGCCACGACAATCATCGCGTCGTCTTTGCGTGTAGCGAGGCCGAGCGCCGTTACCATGCTCACGAGTCCGGGCACGGTATCAAAACCCAATTTCACCATCTTGAGTGGTACGCCATCGGCGACCTGCAGTGCGCCGCCGGCGTCAAACCACATCACAATTTCGTCGGTATCCAGATCGCCTGCGCGACTGCGCAACGTCGCGTCGCACGCGCGTCGAATGAGTTCGCGCGCGATCACCGCGCCGCCAACCAACTCCCCTTCGTACTCCAGTTCGATCTTGCCAGTGATAGCGGGCAACGCACTGTAGACGTCGACAATACGCGGCACTGCTTCATCGTCGCCAGCAACAATCGCACGTTGTTCGGCGTTGGACACCACGCTTTCGATGGCAGTGATTGGCAAACGCTGCGACACGCCAGAACGCTTATCGATACGCTTATCTTCACGCGCTTCAAATGCGATGCGTTCGACGACTTCTTCGATGAGATCAGGCATGCGGATGCTGACACCAGCGTCACGTTGCGTCCATGCTTCCTGCCGCGTAATGGTCATGCCCAGCTCTACGCTCTCGGGGTAGTGCGTAATGATTTCACTTCCAATGCGATCTTTGAGTGGCGTGATAATCTTACCGCGCGCCGTGTAGTCTTCGGGGTTTGCCGTAAAGCAGAGCAGGACATCCAGTGCCAATCGCACGGGATAGCCTTTGATTTGGACATCGCCCTCCTGCATGATGTTGAACAGTCCGACCTGCACTTTGCCAGCAAGATCGGGGAGTTCGTTCAGTGCAAAAATGCCACGATTGGCGCGTGGTAACATGCCGTAGTGTATGGTGAGTTCGTCGCCGAGTATGTGTCCGCCGCGCGCGGCTTTAATAGGATCGACGTCGCCGATAATGTCGGCAATCGTTGCATCAGGCGTTGCAAGTTTTTCGACGAATCTCTGGTCGCGTGAGACCCAAGCCACAGGCGTGTCGTCACCAAACTCCGCAATAAGTTGTCGCGCGAATTTCGAGATCGGTTTGAACGGATCATCGTTCACTTCGCTGCCAGCAACGACGGGCATCTGTTCGTCGAGCAGCGTCACGAGCGCGCGCAAAATGCGCGACTTGGCCTGCCCGCGTAGCCCCAACAAAATGAAATTGTGTTTGGCTAGCACCGCATTGATGATTTGCGGCATCACGGTGTCTTCGTATCCGAGCACTCCCCGAAAGAGAGAGCCTCCGTCTTTGAGGCGCGCGATCAGGTTGCGGCGCAGTTCGTCTTTGACGCTGGCGGGGCGTGAAGTGGCATACGCTGAGCGGCGCAACGCGCCGAGAGTTTCGGGAAGGCGGGACACAGATCCTCGGAAAGCTGATGAGCGCGTTTCGGTACTCTTGTATCAGTATCGAAGGATGCGTTCTGGTTCCAGAAATGCCATGCGGGGTTTGTCACTTCGGCAGTGAACTTCTTGCGGTGTCGGTGTTTGGCTATTGTAGAGCTCGTCACAATTAACTTGACAGGACGCCTGGGTCCGATACATTCC
>JANXUN010000253.1 GCA_025356185.1 Gemmatimonadaceae bacterium | reverse complement strand
TGGGGACGCCAATCACGCGAACGGTGCCAGTCGACGTCGGCCGCATTCTGCTGGGCTGCGGGGCGGTCTCAGAAAGCAGGGCGGGAGTCATGCCCCAAGCTGTCTGCTTTGCTATGTGAGCAACAAGCGCAATTAATTAGCAGAAATGATGCAAAAAATGTCAAAACGATAGCACAAACTGGCGGTTTGCTAGAAACGAGCTATTCTATAAGCGTGGACGCCACCGACACCCGCCTGATTTCGCTCCTGCGCGAGGACGCGCGCATGTCAGTTTCCGCGCTGGCCAAGGCGCTTCGCGTATCGCGCGGCACGGTGCAAAACCGCATCGATAAGCTTGTCGAGCAGAACGTGCTGCTGGGCTTCACCGTACGCACCACTCCCGAAGCGGCGGCGCATCGCGTGCGCGCGGCGATGATGATCAGCGTGGACGGCGTGCACGCAGACGACGTGCTGAAAACGCTGCGCGGCTACCCCGAAGTGCGCGCGCTGCACACGACGAACGGACGGTGGGACATTATCGCGGAAATCGGCACGGACACGCTTGAGTCGTTTGACGAAGCGCTGCGCCGCATTCGCATGATCAAAGGCATTTCGAACTCGGAGACGAGCCTGCTGCTATCGACGCACAAGTTGTAGGGCGATCCGCGCGAAATTGACAATGTAGGCTCAAGTGACTACATTTAATCATGATCGCTATCGGCGTGCGGGAGCTCAAGGCGCATCTCAGTCGCGTGTTGCGCGATGTGCAACGCGGCGAAGTCGTGTTGGTCACCGACCGCGGCAGGGTCGTAGCCGAGTTGCGGCGGCCAGATGGCAACGCAGCAAATTTGTCCGCTGAAGACCGCGCGTACGCGAAACTCGTGGCGACCGGCGCGTTGCGTGTGGCAGAGCGCCGCGCGGAGCCATATCCGCAGAGTCCGGTAAAGCTTCCAGATGGTACGGCGCAGGCGTTGATCGACGCGATCCGAGAGGAGTGATCGCGCACGTGATTTCGCACACGCATCACACCAACATATATGTCGAATCCAGTGCGATCGTATCGTGGTTACTGGATGAAGCCGATGCGCTGATCGTTCGGACTGAACTCGGTCGGGCGACACGTGTGATGACGTCAGCACTCACCAGTCTCGAATGTTCGCATGCGTTTCACAGGGCAATCGTGGACGGGCGAATGTCGCCGACACAGGCGCTGGCTGCGCGAAGCCTTCTGGATCGCTTTGAGCAGACGTGGGAAGTGCATGACATCAATGCTGCGGTGCTTGAACGTGCGAAGCAGCGCGTTCCAGGGGCGCCAATCCGCACGCTTGATGCAATACACGTCGCGACGTGCGGGCTCATAAGCGACGCGCTCGGCCCCATCACCATGCTCTCGTTGGACAGGCGCGTCCGCGAGACCGCAGCTCGAACCGGCATCACGCTTCTCCCCGCAGATCGCTAGGCACCCACCAAAGCCGTCCCGGCGCTGTAGTTTTTCCGACGAGGGTCTTCCATCACGACTGACCGTTCTCGGGTACTCCGCCTATGCGCCGCTCATCGCTGTTCTCCGTTGTTGCCACGTTTGGCTTGGGCGCTACGCTCGCCGTTGGATCTTCGTCACGTGCGCAGACACCATCGGCTGCGTCATCAACACTTTCAACGAGACTGACTCTCGCGCGCACGAATGAAGCGCCGACTCTCACTCTCGAAGACCTGCTCGACATTCGAAACACCAGCGTCGGCGACTTAAGCGACGACGGACACTGGTTGTTCGCGACGATGACCCGCCCGCGCACCAACATGGGCGTCGATTACAATCGCAGCTTTGGCGATCCCACCTACGTCGCGCCAACCAAACGCGAGTCGTTCATCATCGACACGCGCACGGGTGACAAGGTTGCGCTGTTTGCGGAACCGCGCGTGCTTGGCGCGTCGTCGTGGAGTCCCGACGGCAACACGCTCGCGGTGCTCGTGCAAAACGCCGACGATCACTTTGACATCACGCTCTACGATCGCACCACGAAAAAAACGAGTGTGCTCAAGACGCCTGCTGGCCGTTACGCGTTTGCGGGCAGCCGGCTTCGCTGGAGCGCCGATGGAAAACAAATCACGGTAGCGACGCGCTCGGACGCGTGGCGAGCGAAGTCGCAGGCCGAGTTTGCGCGGTTAACGACGGGCCCACGCATTGTGCAAAGCAGTACCGAACCGTTTCTGGCGTGGAACGGCATGACGCGCATGAACAACATTGAGTCGGTGGTGGCCATTGACCGCGCGACGGGCAAAACAACGGACGTGCTGAACGAAGCACTGACACAGCAGTGGACGCTCTCAAAAGACGGCGCCGCGGTGGTGTACAGCGAAGACATCACCAAGAAAACCGATTACGACGTGATTGGCGGCACTGAACAAAAATTGTGGGTGCGCGATGTCGCGGGAACGACACCACGCGTGCTGTTCCCGACGATGAAGGGCATTCGCCTAGTGTGGGCAAAAGACGGTCGTCGCTATGCCTACTTGAACGGCGACAACCTCATGATGGGCACGATTGCCGACACCGCGCGCGTGAAAGTCGCCGGTGACAGCACGCCGCGCAGTGATACCACGGCGACCGCACGCACCC
>JANXUN010000242.1 GCA_025356185.1 Gemmatimonadaceae bacterium | reverse complement strand
GCGTTGAGCGTACGCGATCGCGCGGACGCCGGACTGTCGCACATCCCCGAGGATCGTCATCGTCGCGGACTCATTCTCGAGTACTCGATTGCCGACAACTTGATTCTTGGACGTCAGCATCGCTTTTCCACCGCGACGGGTCTTGATGCGGCGCGCATCGCCGACAATGCGGCGCGTCAGCTGTCCACGTTTGATATTCGTCCGCCCATTGCGACATTGCCAGCGCGCGCGTTGTCTGGCGGCAATCAGCAGAAGATCGTGATTGCACGCGAAATGGGGCGCGATTTTACGGTGCTGCTTGCCGCACAACCGACGCGCGGCGTCGATGTGGGTGCGATTGAATTCATTCACGATCAACTGCGCAAGGCGCGCGACGCCGGGAAAGGCATTTTGCTTGTCAGCGCCGATTTGCCAGAAGTGATTGCGCTTTCGGATCGCATCGCGGTGATGTATGGCGGTCGGTTCGCGACGGTGATGCGCGCGAGCGACGCGACGCCGGAGATACTTGGACGATTCATGACGGGAGCGTCGTCATGAGCGCGACCGTAATATCGACGACGACGCGGCGACCCATTTTGGGCGACGTCTTACCCATTCTCGTTGCGCTCAGTATCGCCGCGGTTGTTGGTGACTTGTTGATTCTCACGTTTGGAGAATCACCCGCGACGGTGTATCGATTGCTCGTTGAAGGCACGTGGGGCAATGCCTACGGAATCGGCCAAGTATTGTACAAAGCGACCACGCTCACGTTCACGGGCTTAGCGTTTGCACTCGCGGGTCGCGCGGGGCTGTTTAACGTCGGGGCGGAATCGCAGCTTGCGATGGGTGGGTTTGCGGCAGGGCTGATGGGCATGCTGTTGCCATCATCGCTACCGGGCGCCTTTGGATTGCTCGCGTGCGTGGTCGCGGCGGCATTCGGAGGCGCTGCCGTCGCTGCCGTGCCTGGCGTGCTGCGCGCGCGCTTCGGTGCGAGCGAAGTGATCGTGACCATCATGCTCAACTTCGTGGTGCTCGCGCTGCTCAACTGGATTGTCTCCGCAAAAATTCACATTCCGGAAACGCTGCACACACCGCCAATCAATACCGGCGGCGTGCCGCGACTATCGACGATGTTTAGCGTGTTTCACGGCAGTGCGGCCAACTGGACCATCGTGCTCGCGATTCTCGCTTCATTGGTGAGCTGGTGGTATCTGTTTCGCACACGCGCCGGTTACGAACTGCGGGCCGTGGGTTTGCAGCCTGATGCGGCGGAATACGGTGGCGTACAGGTGCCCCGCGTGTTGCTGGTGACCATGGCGCTCTCGGGCGCGTTGGCTGGCATGGGTGGACTCAATTTTGTATTGGGATACAAAGGCTATTACGAAGAAGGTTTTGCCGGTGGCGCGGGATTTCTTGGAATCGCTGTCGCGCTTGTTGGTCGCAATCATCCACTGGGCATCATGTTAGCGGCGCTGCTGTTCGCCACGTTATCGCAGGGCGGATTGGCGGTAAACGCGCTCGTGCCGAAGCAACTGACCGATATTCTCACCGCCGTGGTGATTCTCGCCGTTGCGACCGCGGTTCCGGAAGTCCAGCGGCAACTGCGCGCTGCGGCAGCAAGTGCAGTTGCTTCACTGAGTCGTGCAGCCGCACCAAACGCTGAGCGCAAGCCATGAGTGCGATCGCGTTTTTACTGCAAACGATTCGCATTTCGATCCCGTACTTGCTGGCGGCCGCAGGTGGCGTGATGTCCGAGCGCGTCGGCGTGATTGCATTGGGTCTTGAAGGGCTGATGTTGTCGGGCGCGTTTGGCGCGGCGCTTGGTAGCTACTACGGCGGCAGTCCGTGGGTTGGTTTGTTGGGCGCCCTCGTAGCCGGACTCGTGATTACGAGCGTCCTTGCCGTGGCCACGTTGCGATTCAAAGCCAACCAGGTTGTTGTTGGCGTCGCGATCAACTTGTTGGTGGTGGCGGTCACTCGATTCTTTTTGCGCTTGGTGTTTGATAGTGCGAGCAACTCGCCACGCGTGCCCGGTTTCGGCGGCGAAGTCGCCGCGAACGCCATGTTGTCGAGCTTTGCCAACCCGGTCGTCTGGATTGGGCTCTTTGCCTTACCTGCGCTTGCGTGGCTGCTGTATCAGACGCCGTTTGGTTTACGTGCGCGTGCCATTGGCGAAAAACCCGAGGCCGCGACGACGCTTGGAATCGCGGTTGGCCCGCTGCGCCTCAAGGGTTTGATTCTGTCGGGCGCGCTGGCCGCGTTGGGCGGCGCGTATTTAGCGCTTGATCAACATCAGTTTACCGATGGCATGACCGCAGGACGCGGCTTTATCGCGCTCGCCGCAGTGATCTTTGGTCGATGGGAACCGATGCGTGTTGCAGTGGCGTGCGTGTTGTTTGCAGCCGCAGAAACGCTTCAGATTCAACTACAGGGCGCGCAGTTGGTGCCGAGCCAGTTCGTGGAAATGATTCCGTACGTATTAACGATCATCGCGCTCGCCGGCGTTGTTGGACGGAGCGTCGCACCCGCTGCACTAGGAAAAACTGAGTGACCGAACCCAACGCCACGTCGACGACGTGGCCCAGTACGCCCAAAGAAGTGCCTGAAAAGAGCGCGTTTGGAAAGCTGATCGTGCTGATGGTGACGGCGTTCATCGACATGCTCGGCTTGTTGATGATCTTGCCGTTGCTGCCGTTCTACGCAAAAAGCTTGGGCGCGAACGGATTGATCGTCGGACTGTTGGTGAGCTCATTTAGCGTTGCGCAATTGATTAGCGCGCCGATTTGGGGACGCTTTTCTGATCGCTACGGTCGTCGACCGGCATTGATTGTTGGACTCACTGCCAGCGCGATTGCGTACGTCGTGTTCGCGTACGCGGACAGTTTATGGCTGCTGTTTTTGTCGCGCATCGTACAAGGCGCGGGTGGCGGCACGGTGAGCGTGATTCAAGCGTACGTCGCGGATGCCACCAAGCCCGAGGACCGCGCGAAATCGCTTGGGTGGTTGAGTGCTGCAACGAATGCGGGTGTAGCGATCGGCCCCGTCATCGGCAGTTGGGTGCAGCACTGGAGTTCGCACACCCCAGGATTGGTCGCAGCGGCGCTGTGTGTGATCAACGTGATGTTCGCATCTCGCTATCTCACCGAAGCCCGTAAGCCTACCGGCGGTACGCTCAACGCCGACGGGAGCAAGCCCGTTCGCAAAGGCAGCAAAGAAGCTGTGCTGCGCGTCGTAAGTCATCCCAGCGAGCCGGCGTCGCGACTCATTTTGATTTATGCGATTGCGATCGGTGCATTTCAAGGCACCACGTCAATTCTTGCACTGTTTTTGTCGTTTCGATTTGGCGTGACCGCGGACACGATCGGATACTTCTTTTTCTACATTGGCGTGTTGAGCGTCGTCACCCGTGCGCTGATCTTAGGCAAGTTGGTGGACCGCGTTGGAGAACCGAAACTGAGTCGATGGGGACTGCTGTTCTTGTCCGCGGGGTTAGTCGGCATCGCGCTGTCCAATAACTACTACACGTTGGCACTGGCCGTCGGTATGCTGCCGCTTGGCACGGCATTCACGTTTCCGTGCGTTACGGCAATGCTTTCACGCGTGGTGAGCAGCGCCGAGCGCGGTTTGTACATGGGCGTGCAACAAACATTTGGTGGTATCACGCGCGTCGGCTTCCCGGTGTTTTTTGGTTTCGTGTTTGACAACGTCGGTAAAGCAAGTCCGTTTATGATTAGCGCGGCGTTAGTGGCCGCGACGCTGTTGTTAGGTCGCGACCTGGAGAAGTATTCGCCGCGTGTGAAAACGACGTAGCGCGATTACTCCTCTTCGCATGCTCTCGTTTCAATGAAGTTCCCCCGCTCCGCCGGCGTGCTGCTTCACCCCACGTCGCTGCCGAGTGCCAACGGCATCGGCGATTTGGGGCCGGACGCGTTTCGATTTCTTGATCGGCTCGTTGAGGCGGGGGTAACGCTCTGGCAAGTGTTACCGCTCGGCCCCACCGGCTATGGTGATTCACCGTATCAGAGCTTCTCGGCGTTTGCGGGCAACCCGCTGCTCATTCACATCCCGGGGGCGAGCATCGCGACCGGCAATCCGCATCACGTCGACTTTGCCGCGGTTGCTGCGACAAAACGCGCGCAGCTGGCGCAAGTCGTCGCGCGATTTGTGCCTGATGATCGCTACGCGCATTTTGTGCGGCGGCAGCAGGAATGGCTCGATGATTTTGCGCTCTTTATGGCGATCAAGCAACAACACGGTGGCAGCGAGTGGACGCAGTGGTCACCACCGCTCGCCGCACGTGATCCGAACGCGATCGCAGCATTTCGCGCGAGTCACGCGACAGAGATTGAGGCGGTGCGGATTGAACAGTATGTATTCTTTCGTCAATTCACAGCGCTCAAAGACGCGTGCATGGGGCGCGGTGTTCGCTTGATGGGCGATGTACCCATTTACGTCGCGCACGATTCGGCAGACGTGTGGGCGCATCGCGAACTGTTTCAATTGGACGCGAAGGGCGCGCTGATTGTTCAGGCCGGAGTTCCGCCGGACTACTTCAGCGAGACCGGTCAGCTATGGGGAAACCCGCTGTATGACTGGGACGCGCTGCGCAAAAACGGATATGCGTGGTGGATCGCGCGCATGCGTGCGGCATTCTCGATGTTCGATATCGTGCGTCTCGATCATTTCCGCGGATTTGAAGCGTATTGGGAAGTGCCCGGCCACGATCGCACCGCAGTCAATGGACGTTGGGTGAAAGGCCCCGGCGTGACGCTGTTCGACGCGCTCACCTCCGCGCTCGGTCCGATGCCAATCGTTGCTGAAAACCTTGGCCTGATCACGCCAGAAGTCGAAGCGCTGCGCGAGCACATGGCTTATCCAGGCATGAGCATTTTGCAGTTCGCCTTTGGCGCCGATGGTGCCGGCAAAGAATTTCAACCACACACCTACCCGACCGACCGCGTCGTGTACACCGGTACACATGACAACGACACCACGCTCGGCTGGTGGACATCTGATGGTGTTGGCGATTCAACGCGGACGCGGCTGGACATCGAAAACGAGCACGCGTTGGCGCGTCGCTATCTCGATACCGATGGAACGGAGATGCACTGGACGCTCATACGTGCGGCACTCGCGTCGGTAGCCGACACCGTCCTTATCCCCATGCAAGACATTCTGGGACTCGGTAGTGAGGCTCGGATGAATTTTCCTGGACGTTCGTCGGGCAACTGGACGTTTCGATTCTCGTGGGAACAGCTCACGCCCAGCATCGTCACACGCTTGCGCGATCTCGTGACTTTGTACGATCGGTAGTTCTGATGCGCATTGGTGTCATAGGCGTTGGACGCATCGGACGATTTCATGCTCAGGTGCTCCGCGCAAACCCGCACGTCGAAAAACTGGTGGTCGTCGACAGGGATCTCGCACGAGGAGATGCCATCGCAACCGCGCTGCAGGCGATTGCGGCGCCAAGCGTCGCGGAATTGTTGACGCAGGTTGACGGCGTCGTCATCGCGTCACCAACGGACACGCACGCCACGATTATTGAACAGGCCGTGCGCGCCGGTGTCCCCACGTTTTGTGAGAAGCCCGTTGCGCTCGATCTTGCGTCGACTCGACGCGTTGTCGCGCTCGTCGCCGAGCACCATGGC
Organism: Gemmatimonadaceae bacterium; assembly: GCA_025356185.1. Classification (GTDB taxonomy): domain Bacteria; phylum Gemmatimonadota; class Gemmatimonadetes; order Gemmatimonadales; family Gemmatimonadaceae; genus Gemmatimonas. Next base: position 29,428 of record JANXUN010000242.1, on the reverse strand, counting down.
ACGGTTCAAATGGGCTTTCAGCGTCGATTTGATGCCGGGTACATCGCGGCACGTCACGCGGTGCAGTCGGGTGCGCTCGGCCGGGTGTATAACGTGCGCATTGCGGGACACGATCCTGCGCCGCCGCCAGAGTCGTATCTCGCATCCTCCGGAGGAATTTTTCGCGATTTACACATTCACGACTTTGACATTGTACGATGGGTGCTGGGACAAGACATCGTGGAAGTCTATGCCCAAGGTGCCGTGTTAGTCGACGATATGTTTACGCGACAAAACGACGTGGACACCATCGCCGGCACGTTACGCTTTAGTAGCGGAGCGCTGGGTGTCATGACTGGCGGACGACACAATCCGCTCGGATACGACATTCGCATGGAGCTGTTTGGCAGCAAGGATAGCGTGACGGTGGGATGGGACAATCGCACGCCAATGCATTCGCTCGAACCCGGCATGCCTGCGGCTCCGGCGAATGCGTACCCGATGTTTCTCGATCGCTTTGATGCGGCGTACCGCGCAGAATTGGAAATGTTTGTCGACGTCGTCGCCGGTCGCGCTGAGAATCCATGCACTGTCGCTGATGCGGAACAGTCGCTGTTGGTCGCACTCGCATGCGATCGTTCGCGCGAGCTACATCGTCCCGTGATGATCGCCGAGATCGCGGCGTGACACGCGGGGTGGCGCGGCGCTACTTGACCAGCGCGATCGGTACCGGCTGCTCTGCTGGTACCGATTCACCTTTCAGGATGCGTGCCGCAGAAAGCATAGCCATGCGACCCATCTCGCGCGGACTCTGCGCGATAGTGGCCGCCATGCGGTGCGCAGTGATCGCTTTGCGTGCGTCGTCTTGAGCATCGAACCCAACCACGATGATCGCATTCGTGCGTCCTGCGGCGGCGATCGCTTCGACGGCGCCTAACGCCATCACGTCGTTACAGGCGAACAGTGCTGTGATGTCGGGGTGCGCTTGCAACAGGTTTTGCGTCACGTTGAATGCTTGATCGCGTTCCCAGTTTGCGGTCGTCGACGCGACGATGGAAATACCGGCGCTCGCAGTCAACGCCGAACGAAATCCGCGCAGGCGCGCGTCGCCCGTTTCGTGTCCCGGAATGCCTTCCAGTACGGCGACTTTACCCGCACCCTTGAGCTGCTCGACAATGAATTTTCCGGCAAGCCGTCCACCGTCTTCATTGTCCGAGCCAATGAACGTCGCAACGCGCCCGTTTGCCGCCGCAAGCGTCAGCGCATCAACACGTGTGTCGACTGTGACAACAGGAATGCCCGCCGCGTTCGCCTTCACGACCGCAGGAACGATTTCCTTCGATCCACTCGGCACCAGCAACAATATCTTCACTTTGCGCTGGATTAAGTTTTCGACGATTTGCATCTGTTTTTCGACATCGATTTCGCGCTCTGGCGCCTGCACGATCAGCTCGATGCCGAGGCTATCGGCGACCGACTTGGCGCCGGCCTCCATGTCGATGAAGAACTGATTGTTGAGTGTTTTTACGACCAGTGCGACCGTCGGCTTACCCGACGCGTCGGCGCTGCGATTGCACGCGGTTGCGCCCACGAACGACAGCGCGATGAGAGCGGCACACAGCGCACCGCGACTCGCGCGAGGGGACGGCAGTGAATGCATCATGTTGAAAATGCGGTTGAACGTTGTGTGCGACGGTGCAGCGCCATGTCGACGAGCACGGCGATGACGATAACCACACCAATGGCAATTTGCTGCACGTACGAGGAAACGCCGAGCAAGTTGAGTCCGTTGCGGAGCACACTCATAATGAGCGTGCCCAGCAGCGTGCCGACAACCGATCCCGATCCGCCAAGCAGACTTGTGCCACCGATAACCACGGCGGCAATGGCATCGAGTTCGTATCCGATGCCTGCGATGGGCTGCGCAGAATTGAGTCGCGCCATGAGCAGCATCGCGCAAAGGGCAGCGCTCGCTCCGGCAATCGCGTACACGAGAATTTTGTACGCGTAGACGTTTACGCCAGACATCGCGGACGCAACTTCATTGCCGCCAATCGCATACGTATAGCGTCCCAATACAGTGCGTGTGAGGACAAGGTGCGCGACGACGTACAGCGCGAGCATGATCATTACGGGCGATGGAACCCCCGCGACGTTGTTCACCGCCAGTGCCCGGAACGCATCGGGAAAACCGGAGATCGGCCGACCGTCCGAGAGCATCAGTGCGCCGCCGCGCGCGACACTCATCATGCCGAGCGTGGCAATAAACGGCGGCAGTCGGCCGAATGTGATGAGCACACCGTTCATGGTTCCAGCGATGACGCCGACCAGCACTCCCACGACCATCGCTAGGGCAATCGGCACGCCTCGCGTGATTGCCATCGCCGCTGAAACGCAGCACAGCGCGACGACGGAGCCGACAGACAAGTCGATACCGCCCGACAGAATGACGAATGTCATGCCGATGGCGATTACGCCAATCGTGGCGCTCTGTTCAGCGACATTTCGCAAATTGTCGAGTGTCGCGAAATACGGTGACGCAATCCACAGCGCCACCGAAAGAAGCAGCAATCCGATGAGAATTCCGAATTCGCGCCGGCGCACCAGGTGCGCGATCACAATGCGCGGGCGAAGCGAATGCGTTCCACTAGTCCTTCGACACCGTCAGAGATTGCATTAACGCCGGCCGCACGATTTGCGTGGGTGAGCGCGACCACGAGCGCATCTCCTGCGAGCAGCCGTGAGAACATCGTGCCGCCCCAGACGTCGCCGCAACCGGTTGGATCGATGTGCGTGTACGCGTCGAGCGCGCTCGGGAGTTGCTCGCCGCTCTTAATGCGGGGCGCTTCGCTCGAGCGACTACGACGAATCGCATCGCGATCGGCCAACGCATGAAACCCTTCGGCGACATGATAGCTCACGCCGAGTGCGCCGCGCGTCACGAAGGTGCCAAGCGAGCCTGCACGGAGCGCTTCTTGGGCCAGCGACTCGGGGCTGTTGGCCAGCGTGCGCATTTCGTCTTCGTTGACTTGGATAAAGTCGCAACACGCGTACCATGCGTGCGCGTCGTCGAGGCCTCGTAACGTGCGCGTGCCATCTCCGGCAGTTTGCCAGAGCATCATATGCAGATCGACGTAAATCGGCCCGTCAAACCACGTGCGAAGCTGTTGCATGGTGGACAGACTCACTTCCCAGCCGCTTAAGAAATTCACGTACAGTGCGTCGAGCCGCGCAGCGTCGAGCGTCGGGCGCAGCTCGTTCCACTCCCATGCGGGTACTCCGCCGCTCATACGTTCGGCGCGCTCGTGCTTGGACACATAGCGCAACTCTGAGCGATTGTTGAGCTCCGGCACTTCGACAAGCTGGTGATCGGGCGAAATCCGCGTCAGCTCAGCCACCCAAGCGCGTGCGTCGGCCGAGACATCGGCACCGACTTTGATAAGCGGTACGATCTGCCAGTCAACGCTCAGCGCTGCGTCCAGCCCACACAGCGCGTAGGTGACGCCGCCCCACCCCTCCGAGAACTCTGTCGACGGAGGCGCTGCGTGGATGACGTCGCACACCATCGTGCCAATCACACCGAGCCGAAAAGTCTGACGCATGTGGCGGAAAAGTGGAAAAAGCGATCGGACGAGAGCCGCGGCGGGGGAAGCGCCCCTCGGGCTGGTCCGGTAATTTATCGCAGCGCGTTCCTAGCCCCCTTTCGAGGTATCAATGCGGCGTTTCTCCCCTGTACGTATCCACGCCCTGCGCGGCGTTCGCCTGTTCTGCGTCGCCACCGCTTCCCTTGGGCTGGCGGTAGCTCCAACAACGAGCTCGGCGCAAGCGACGATTTCGACGGCAAAACCGGGACGCAATCCCAGTCAACCGATTGATTCGGCCTACACGAAAAAGATTAAAGAGTATACGACCGAGCCGTTTTTTCTGTCGTCGCTCGTCGATTACATGCCGGCCGCGAAAGGTGTGCCGACGCCCACCGCAGTGTTAGGCGACATCGCTGGCGCGCCGAACAAGCTGCCGTATTCGAAGGAAGTGTACGAGTACATGCGCTTGCTTGAGAAGTCGTCGCCGCGCGTGAAAGTGTTTTCGATTGGCACGACCGAAGAGGGGCGCGAGATGATCGCGGTCGCGGTCGCGTCCGAGGCGCTGTTGGCGAAGCTCGACGAGAACAAAGCAAAGCTCGCGAAGCTGGCCGACCCGCGCACGATCGGTTTCGACGACAAGATTGCTGACGAGCTCGCGCACTCCGCCACGCCAGTCTATTACGTGACCGGCACGATTCACTCGACCGAAGCTGGCGCGCCAACCGCGCTCATGGAGCTGGCGTATCGGCTGGCGGTGGACGAAAGCCCGTACGTGAAAAACATTCGTGATCATGTCATCACGCTCATTACGCCGATTGTTGAAGTCGACGGACGTGATCGCGTGGTGGACGTGTTCAAGTGGAAGATGGCGCACCCCGGGCAGACTCCCCCAAACGTGATTTACTGGGGCAAGTACGTCGCGCACGATAACAATCGCGACGCGATGGGCATGACGCTCAAACTCACGCAGAATGTGTTGAACACGTACGTGGGTTGGAAGGCGCAGGTGCTGCACGATCTGCATGAGTCAGGATCGTTTTTGTATGACAACACGATCGGCGACGGACCGTACAATGCGTGGCTTGATCCGCTGCTGACGAACGAATGGCAGATGGTTGGCTGGAACAACGTGCAGGAGATGACGCGGTTAGGAATGCCGGGCGTTTTCGCGTTCGGCAACTTTGACACGTGGTCGCCAGGCTATCTGATGTTCATCGCGGCGACGCACAACGGCATCAGTCGATTGTACGAAACATTCGGTAATGGCGGCACCGCGGAAACCGTTGAACGCCAGCTGTCGGCGAATGAGACGGCGCGCACATGGTATCGACAGAATCCGCCGATCACCGGCCGCTTCAAGTGGTCGCTGCGCAACAACAACAACTACGAGCAGACTGGATTGCTGGTCTCGCTGAGTTACACCGCGAATACGCGTGTGCAACTGTTGCGCAATTTCTACGAGAAGTCGAAACGCTCAATCGCCAAGGCGCACACCGAAGGACCGGCGGCGTATGTATTGCCTGCCTCGGATACACGACTCGGCACGCAAGCAGAATTGCTGCGCGTTCTGCAAATGCAGGGCGTCGAAATCTCACGCGCGACGGCAGAGTTTAGCGTGACGTTGCCAGTGCGCCGAGCTGCGGCAGCCGGTGGCGGCGCAGCGGGCGGACGCGGAGCGGGCGGTCGTGGCGGTGCGGGCGCTGGAGGTGGCGGCGGCGCTGGTGCGAATGCTCCGCCCGCGGCCGCTGACGCTGCGCGTCCCGCGCCCGGACCAACAACAGAAGAGCGGAAATTTCCTGCTGGCTCGTACATCGTGCGCATGGATCAGCCGTACTCGCGCATTGCGGACGCCCTGTTGGACTATCAGTTCTGGAGTCCGAACGATCCACAAAAGACGCCGTACGACGATACGGGATGGACATTCCCTGAAGGCTTCGGTGTGCAAGCGATTCGCGTGGTCGACACCACCGTACTCAAGGCGCCAATGACGCGCGTGACTGGGTCCGTCGTGGCAGCAGGCGGTGTGAGCGGCGACGGTAGCGTGTTCGTTCTCAATCACAACGCTGACAACGCGCTGGCTACACTTCGTTATCAATTCAAAGACGCGGACTTTCAAGCGAGCGAAGAATCATTTGACGCCGGCGGCAAGAAATTCAATCGCGGTTCATTCGTCGTGCGCGGTGTTACGCGCGATGCGCTCGACAAGGCGACGAAAGAGTTGGGCCTGAGCGCTATCGCGGTCGCGAGCGCGCCGAGTGTGAAGATGCATCCGCTGCGCGCCGCGCGCGTGGCGATGGTGCACAGCTGGAGCAGCACGCAAACGGAAGGATGGTGGCGCTACGCGTTTGATCAGCTCAAGGTGCCGTTCGACTACATTAGCTTTCAGGACATCCCGAAAATCGCTGACGTGCGCGCGAAGTACGATGTGCTCATCATGGCACCGGGCAGCGGCAATCCGTTGTCGATCGTTCAAGGCATGCCGCAGTGGCGCAATCCGATTCCGTGGAAGAACACGCCGGAAACACCGAACATCGGCACGTACGCGCAAACGGATGACATGCGACCGGGATTAGGCTGGGACGGACTTGCCAAATTGCAGTCGTTTGTCAGCAATGGTGGCGTGATCATCACGTCGGAAAACACCGTCGAGTTTGCGATTCAGTTTGGTATGGCGAACGGCGTCAGTTCTAGCACGCCGACGACACGCGTTGTTACCGGCACCTTGCTGCGCACGCGGTTGGTTGATGACGCGAGCCCCATTGTCTACGGCGTGATCGACAATTTGGCGGTGTACAGTGCCGACGGCATGGCTCTTGGCGTAAGCAATTCGCGCGGTGGTCGTGGCGGGGGCGGCGGTGGATTTGGTGGCGGAGGTGGCGGTGGAGGTCAGCGCGCCACGGGTCGTGGAACTGCCGACGACGTTGACGTGGTGCAAGGTCGTCCGCTTACGACGGTCGGTCACGCCGATACGTTGCCGACGCCGGCACCCGTGTCGCCGTGGCAAGTTGCCGTGCCAAACGACGATCAATTGCGCAATCCGCTCAACATCATTCCACCTGATCAGCGTCCGCGCGTGCCGTTACGCTTCGCCGATCAAGGTCAGCTGTTGGTGTCGGGACTGTTGGACGGCGGCGCCACGATCGCACAACGTCCCGTTGTCGTTGACGCGCCATTTGACAAGGGGCACGTGGTGATGTTCGCGAACAATCCGGTGTATCGCGGTAGCACGGTTGGATCGTATTTCTTGGTCTTCAACACGATCATGAACTTCGACAATCTGAACGCGGGTCGTGTGAACGCAGCAAAGTGAGCAAAAGAAACTGACTGACACGGATGACACGGATTAACAGCGCTGATCAACACGGATACTACAAAACGTTTTTGTTTAATCCGTGTTCATCCGTGCCGTTTCCGTGTCATCGGTGTCAGTCAGTTTCTTTGTTAGCCGTCGACAGCAAAGCGGTACTCGGTGCGCGAGACATACGCCGCACCGGGTCGGATGATCGCCGATGGAAAATTTGAATTATTAGGTGCGTCGGGAAATTGCTGCGTTTCGAGCGCAACGCCTGCATGAATCGGCATCGCAATGCCGCCGTTCCCAATGATCGATTCGTGTAGCGTATTACCGGTAAACAGCTGAATTGCCGGCTCTGTCGTGTAAATCGCAATCGTGCGGCCGCTGGCCGCATGATGCAGTCGCGCAGCCTTTTCCAGCGAGCCAACCGTTGGCAGCTCATAGTTGTGATCATATCCGTTCACTCTGCGCCCGCACGATCATCATCGTCGCGCAACTCGACATCCCAATGCGCGTTGTGAAACCCGGACGGTCCGCCGTGCAACGTGTTGGCGCCTGCATTCGTCGCGAGCACATACGGCACGCTATCGACATGAATCACGCCGCCTGCGATGCGATTCGCGTAGCGCCCAATCAACGCGCCCGTGTTCAGCGCACCGCGCTGGTATTCCGCCACCGTATCAAAGCCCAACACGACATCCGCAAGAACGCCGTCGCGATCCGGAACTCGCAGACTGCGTACGAGTCCGCCGAGCGTGAGAAATTCAATCGCTGCTCCAGACGCGTTCCGTAGCAGAATGCGGTCAACAGCACGACCGTCGACTGCAATCTCGAAGTGCTCGCGGAACGTTCGCGACGAGTCGCCGCGCAACACTGGCGTGCTCAATCCCCCGCCGAGAAAGCGGATAGTTGAAACATCGTCCTGAGAAAACCTGTGGCAACTTTCGTGCTGCGCAGCGTCAGTCGATCCACATCTCGGGTAGGTATGGTCCTCGTGTCGCCGTTTTCTCAACATGCGAAATCAGGCTTCCCCATAGCCCACCCCCTTCGCTCCCGTACTCGCGCCGTCGTACATTGAACTCCCACCTGCTTGCAGATGATCCGTCCCAGTCGCGCTCGAAATCCACCGTGGCCGTGAAGACCAGTCTACGTCCCACCATCATCGATGGCGTGCAGGAAGAAGCCGACCGACAGGGGTACGATGCTGTGATAAGTGTGATCGGTCATCAAGCACTGTCTGCGCGTCGCTCGCTGAACATTCTGCTCGAGCTGCGCGTCGACGGACTCATTCTCGCGGCCCCGATGCGTGACATTTCCACCATGTGCGCGGGTGTCGCCGAAGTGCCGCTCGTGTTGGTGGCACGTCGATCACGCCTGACCACGATCGACAGCGTCGCCAACGATGATCTCAACGGGGCGCGATTGGTCATCGATCATCTCGTTGCATTGGGTCACCGAAAAATCGCGCACATTGATGGCCACGCCGCGATTGGCGCGCTGAGTGCAATCGCTGGACGCGGCCTCCGTGTTCCGCAAGACGCGTCGGTCGTGCGCTATGACAACACGGCGTTCGCGGCCGTTCCACAGATCAATCTCACAACCGTGGATCAACCGCGGCTTGCCATGGGACGCACCGCAGTATCGTTATTACTCGAACGCGTGGGCCGTGAACGTGCGACAGCGCGTCACGTCCTCATACCGCCGACGCTGGTTGTGCGTGGCACGACAGCGGCCGGGAACGCATGAGCGCAATTTTGCACGTTGCGGCTCAATCGATGAGTGGAAGCTGCACGCGCCGCGATACCTCGCGCACCGCTGACGGTGGTTACGAGCTACCGATGCGCTGTTGCTTGGAGTGCGATACGCATGCGCATTGAACTGCTTCTCGGCTTGGACATCGGGACCAGTGCCGTCAAGGCGGTTCTTGTGCACACAGATGGCTCGGTCAACGCGTCGGCAAGCGCACCGCTAACGTTATCAACACCGCGACCCGGCTGGGCTGAACAGCATCCCGACGATTGGTGGGAGGCTGCGACCTCGGCGATTCGCGATGTGTTGGCGAAACGACCAGAGGCCGATGTGCGCGCAGTCGGTATTTCAGGACAGATGCACTCGTCAGTGTTTCTCGACGCCAACGCGCAAGTTATTCGTCCCGCACTGTTGTGGTGCGATGGCCGAACTACCGCAGAATGCGAAGAAATTACCGCGCGAGCGGGCGGCGAGGCGAATTTGCGCGAGTGGGTGCGCAATCCGGCGCTCGAAGGGTTTACGCTACCAAAGATTTTGTGGCTTCGCACGCATGAGCCGACTGCGTTCGCGCGATTGTCGAAGGTATTGCTGGCGAAAGACTTTATTCGGTTGCGACTGACCGACACGATTGCGACAGAACCTTCTGACGCATCGGGAACATTGATGTTTGATCCCGCGCACATGCGATGGAGTAGTCGGCTGCTGCGCGCCGTGAACCTGTCAACCTCGTTGCTGCCTGAGGTGGGTGGCTCTGCCGAAATTTTAGGTCGAGTTTCGGTACACGCTGCAAAGCTCACCGGGTTGCCGCAGGGTACGCCCGTCGTGGGCGGCGGCGCAGACAACGCGTGCGGCGCCGCAGGGGTGGGTGTGCTGTCACCCGGAGAGGCGGTGGTGAGTTGGGGTACCTCGGGCACCGTGCTCGCGCCCACGTCGCAACCGCTTGTAGACCCTGCATTGCGCGCGCACACGTTTTGTCACGTCGCCCCGAATACCTGGTATGTGATGGGTGTGGTCTTGTCCGCAGGGGGGGCGTTCTCGTGGTATCGCGATCAATTCGCGCGCGCGCGCATTCATAACGATTCGCTTGGACTATCGCTTGATGCACAGCTTGACGCGGAGGCTGCACAGATTACTCCGGGCGCTGATGGCGTGACGTTTTTGCCATACTTGCACGGTGAGCGCACACCGCATCGCGATGCGTCGGCGCGCGGCGCGTTTTTGGGACTCAGTCTCGCGCACTCGCGAGCGCACTTAACTCGCGCTGTGCTGGAAGGCGTCTGCTTTGCCCTGCGTGATTCCTTTGAAATTTTGCGCGAACTGGGATTGCATCCCGACAGTCTGTTACTGACTGGGGGTGGTGCGCGCAGCGAGCTGGTACGCCGACTGCAGGCGGAGATTTACGGAGTTCCGGTCACCACGGTGCAGCGGGACGAGGGTCCCGCGTATGGCGCCGCACTGCTTGCGGCCGTGGGTGCCGGTGTGTTTCCCGACATCATCTCGGCGACGCGCGCGACGCTCACGCGCACGCCGACATACACGCCAACACCGGGCATGCACGCCCACTACGATCAGGCGTATGCGCGGTACCGGTCGGCATATTCCGCGTTGCGCTCACGATGATGCATTGCACACACATCGATGGACGACGCATACCGTCGCCTCGGCCGGGCCTTGATGCATCAACACGGGTCACGAAATGACGTCTCGCGAGACGTTGCGATGGGGAGTGCTTGGCGCGGCCAAAATCGCCGTCACGCACGTCATCCCCGCGATGCAACGCAGTCGCTCCAGCACTGTCGTAGCCATCGGTTCGCGCGCGCTTGCTAAGGCGCAACGCGCTGCGTCGGAGTGCGGCATTGTACGGGCATTCGGATCGTATGAGGACGTATTGAGCGATCCCACCGTTGACGCCGTATACATCCCACTGCCGAATCATCTGCACGTGCCCTGGACCGTACGCGCACTCGCGGCAGGCAAGCACGTGCTGTGCGAAAAGCCGATCGCCCTATCGGCCAGCGAAGCACGTCTCATTCGCGACGCGCAACAAGGCACGTCACTCGTTGTCGGCGAAGCGTTCATGGTGCGCACTCACCCGCAGTGGGAGCGTGTGCAATCGCTCGTTGATGACGGCACCATCGGTGAGCTTCGTGCGATACACGGACACTTTAGTTATTTCCATGATGACCCAAACAATGTGCGCAGCCACCCCGAGTGGGGCGGCGGCGCACTGCTCGACATTGGCTGCTATCCCATTACCATAGCGCGTACGTTGTTCCGCGCTGAGCCGGTTGAGGTGGTCGCGCTCGTCGAGGTTGATCCGAAGCTCCGTGTCGATCGCTTGGCGTCCGTGATCATGAATTTTCCGACTGGACAGGCGACGTTCACCGTCGGCGGACAATTGGTGCTTCATCAATCCATGCAGCTGTTCGGCACGCGTGGCCGCATTGGTGTTGACGTGCCATTCAACGCACCAATCACGCACCACTGTCAGATCACCATCGACCATGGACGCGATCTCGCGCGCGGAGGAATCGTGACGATTGAATTGCCGCTCGTGGACCAATATCGCGAGCAGGCGGAGCAGTTTGTGAGAGCCGTACGGGGCGAGCGAGCGGTTGCTGTCGGCATCAACGATGCCATTGCGAACATGGCCGTTCTCGATGCGATCACCTGTTCCCAACAGTCGCGGATGTGGGAACGCGTGCACCGCGACTTCGCCACGTGGTAACGTCGTGAAGCGACCGGTACGGTGTACACGGCGAGGTGCGAGGCTTCGTCGATCCACTCCACGGTCAGTAGGCGAGTTGCATCGACGTCAATCTTGTAGGCGCGTCGTGGCAGCGTGAAGCTGTGTCGATAACAGGGCCTACTCGCGAATGCCTTCCCACAACCCACTCAAATACGTCGCGCCAAGTGCACGGTCAAACAGCCCATACCCAGCACGTCCCTTCTCTCCCCAAATCATGCGCCCGTGATCCGGTCGCATGGGCCCTGCGAAACCGTTGTGCTTGAGCGCTGCTAACACGCCACACATGTCCACGTCGCCATACGACGAAGGATGCGCCACTTCGCGAAACGCCTTCGGTGTCCCCCGCTTTACGTTGCGGCAATGCATAAAGTGAATCTGTCCGCGCGCACCGAACTCTTCGGCCATCGCTGCCAGATCATTGTCGGCGCGCGCACCGAGTGATCCTGTACACAGCGTGAGGCCGTTGGCCAGAGAGTCAACCAGCGACAACACGCGACGCAGTGCAGCCGCGTCGACGATGATGCGTGGCAAACCAAAGATCGACCACGGCGGATCGTCGGGGTGAATGGCCAACTTCACATTCGCTGCGGTCGCAACGGGAACAACGCGCTCAAGAAAATACGCGAGCGAGTCCCAGACCGCTTCACCCTCCATGCGTTGCCATGCGGCTCGTAGCGCAGTCAGGGCGTGCGCGTCGTAGGCCGCGGCCCACCCTGGCAATCCGCCAGTGCCACGAGACAGATCAATGCGCTCTAGCTCGTCATGATCATACGCGAGTGACGTTGATCCATCGGCATGTGGCAGCTCGAGCGCCGTCCGCATCCAGTCAAACACAGGCATGTAGTTGTAGCACACGACAGGCACGCCCGCGGTGCCAACGCTCGTCACGCTCTCGCAAAACGCATCAATGTAGCGGTCGCGGGCAGGCGTACCCAGTTTGATCTCTTCATGCACCGGAATGCTTTCGACAACGGAAAACGCGAGATCGTGCTCCGCAATGGTGTCGCGCAAATCGATCACATCGCTCGCACGCCATGGCGTTCCGACCGCAACGTCGTGCAACGAACTCACGATCCCCTGTACCGTGGGGATCTGTCGAAGATGCTGCAGTGTGACCCGATCGGATGCGCCATACCAACGCAACGTCATCTTCATGTTCGAGCGGCGTGTCGCATTATGACACCATCACCGGTGTGCTGTTACGGCCACGCAAAAATGTCGGTCGTCGGCGTCCCTTGTCTCGCGCGCGAAATCTGCGACGGCTCGCGCCAGAACGATCGACCGGTCAGCGAATACGTCACGCGGATATCGACGCCTTTCGCGTTAACGTCTTTGACCAGCGGATACGCGACATCAACGCGCGCTACCGATCGCGATTCGCGCGGTACGGCCGTGAGCAAACTCACACCGACACTGCTGCGGTAACCGGTTGCGCCAAATGGCACTTTCGCGGCCCACATGCCCCCCCCTTCAACAAATCCTGCCAAGCCCCAGCCCAGGTACGTCGACACCCCAGGCAAAATGAATCGCTGTTCAATGCGTCCAATGGCCCGTCGGCCGCCAGCTAATCGAGATCCCGTGTAACCACGCAGTCCGGTCTGCGCATCCGACATGGTGATTTGATATGGAACGCTGTCGGTCGACGAACCGACGTATTCAAGCGAAATGATTCGTGTGCGCCGGTCGGACGGATGACCGTACCACGCGAGTCGGCCACTCGCGACCCCATCGCCCCAACCGCCGGCATTGTGGCGTACTTCGAGCAGCGTGCGGAATCCCACAAACGTTGTCGCAGTGCCCGCGCCCACATAAAAATCCGTCGTGACAAATTCGCGTCGATCAAGTCCACCAACACCTTTGCCAACAGTCGTCGCGATCTGCATGCCACGGGCAACGTCTTGCGCGCCCTCAAGTCCGTCAAACGCGCGCACTTTTGCAAAGCTCAACGCGCGGATACCAAACACCACGCCGACGCGCGTCGATCGCTGCTCCGCATAGCGACCCGTGAGTGCAGCATCCGTGGTGTCGATGACGGCGGTGTCGCGCACGATTACGGCGTTGCCATCGGCCTTTCGTCTCTCCAAGCTTGCGAGCGCACCCAATAGCATGCTCACGCGACCGCGGGGGTTGAGTCGAAGCGAGAGCCCGGCGTCGGCTCGTTCACGCACCGTACGCACCGACAACGGATCGCCTTCAGGCCGCACGAATGATTCGTATCCGTCGTCTCGTACGTATCCCAGATATCCCGCGGTGTGCTGAAAATCAGAAAAGAACGGTCGACCGACTGATGCCTGCACGGACGATCCGATGGGTGCGCGTTCAACGTCAAACTGCGCGACGTTTGGCCCACCAAATAACCGATAATCCGCAAAACGCACACCGTATCCATCGCGAAACGCGAATCCGTCGCGCCAGCGAATCGCCGTCAATATGCCAGCACCTGCGATGTTCGAATTGCCGAATTCCGCGTTGCTCAATCGCGAGCTGCGCAGCCCTCCTCCAATAATCGGACGAATATCGTCAACCGTCTCGACCACAATGCGCACCCGGCCGTCCGCGTCATCAACGGCGCGGACGCTGGCATCGGCAATGTAGGGCAGCGCGCGCAACAACCGTTCCGATTCCGCACGGTGAAGCTCTGTACAGGTGTCCCCATCATGCAGCTGCATGTACGGCGCGACCGCCTCACCGCGCGTCGGCGAGCCCAGAAGCAACGGCTTCAGTATCGCGCGCAGCCATCCGGGCGCGCCCTGCTTTTCGATAATGGTGCGCGACGCGCGTCGAAACTCGACGACGGAAATCACGCGACCATCGCAGCGCGTCTCTTGCACCGCACTGTCGCGCGGCGGGGCGTCTTGCGCGTGCGCCAGACTCGGTCGCAGTAGAGTGGTCAACGCGACGGCAACGGCCAGAGGACTTTGAATGAAAATGCGGTATCGCATCACTGGAGGTTACTCGTCACGTGGCGTTCCGGGAATGTGCGGCCGATCTGGTACACTCCCCGGAGGCGGTGGTTCGTACGCGTACGTCATGATCAACGCGGCGATCCAGCCAATCCCGGTCCATCCGAGCAAGAGGTTGATCGCGAGTATGCGCCAACGCCGAGCCGTCTGTCTCTTAAACGCGAGCATGGTGGGGAGCGCGTACAAAAACGCGGCCACCACGATCATGAATAGCTCTTTCGGGGGACCTCCGCCCTGATAGTGAGCGACCGAATCCGGCGGCTCTAACTGCTGGAAGACGCGCATGACACAATGTACCGGGCTCGAGCCCGAACGCGGAGGACGTTACCTTACAGAATCAACGCGCACGGCTACACCCTTTTACGACCGCACCAATGCACTCGTCTCGCACGCTACGTCGTCGCTGGATCGCGACGCTGCCCGTCGTCGTGGTCGCCGTCGCCGTCGTCGCCGCTTGCAGTGGCGACGCGCCGAAGCTTCCCGAGCTGTCGACCGACTCGCACACGTTAGCGTGGACCGCGTGGAAAACGTCGCGCGCAACGTGGCTGATAACGCCGGGTCGTCCGCTGTCGTACAGCGGCCTGCATTGGCTGCGACAAGGTGCAAATACGATCGGCGGCGACAGCAGCAACGCCGTACGACTGCCCGGTCGCAACGTGCCAAAAACTCTCGGTGCGCTGATTCGCGAAGGGCCGAATGTGCGATTTGAACCGGCGGCAGGTGTCGCGGCCACGATCGATAGTCAGCCCGCAGTCGCCGGGCACCTGCGCGCCGACGTCGATTCCGGCGGAGCCTCACGCGTCGAAGTAGGCTCGGCGGGGTTTCGAATAATGCGGCGCGTGGATTCCGTTGGCGTGCGCACGTGGGACGCCGATCGCTCGACAGCTGACGCCGCGGCGAAAACCATCCTGCCACTCACGTACTATCCGCTCGATCCGTCGTGGCGCGTTGCGGGCACGTTGATGCGCCTGTCAAAACCCGACACGCTCGCCGTGCCCACGAGCGCCGGCATCCCCGAAGTACACATCGTCGTCGGTCAGGTAAAGGCAACCGTTGGCGGTAAACCCGTTATGCTGATCGCGTTTACTGGGAATGGACCAACCGATCTGTATTTCACATTCAGCGATGAAACCAGCGGCGACGAAACGTACGGATTTCGTTTTCTCCACGCGGCGGTCGACACGCTCACCAACGTCGTCGCGTTGGACTTCAATTTTGCGTACAACCCCGACTGCGCGTTCTCGGGCTTTACCACGTGCCCGCTTCCACCCACTGAAAATCGTATTCCCGTGCGCATCCCCGCGGGCGAAAAGATCGTGCAGCATGTTGACGGCGACACCACGCACGTCGCGCGCGCAAACGCGCTCACGGCGAAAGTGAAAGCGGGGGTTCCCGCTGGCGCCAAGGCGAGCGTGAAGCCGTGATGCGCGGGACGGCGATCGGCCTCTTCGCGTTCAGTGCGGTCGTCATCAGCGCGACTGCGTGCACGAGTGATCGGTCGTCCGCAGCGTCGTCAACGTATTCGCTCAAAAACGCGTCAGCTGCATCGCTGCGAGTCGGCTCGGACGCACCGGTGTTCACGACCACGTCGCTCGACAGTGCGGCAATGCGCATTGGCGGCGTATCGGACTCCGTCGTGTTGCTCAACGTATGGGCCACGTGGTGTACATCATGCCGAGAAGAGTTTGCTGAACTCGAGCAAATTCGACTGCAGCGCGCAACGTCGGCTGTGCGCGTGATTGGTGTGAGTGTCGATCAAGGTGGCAGCGAGAAAGTGCGACGGTTTGTAGCGGCACAGGGCACGCATTTTCCCGTGGCGCACGATCGTGAAGCGCGCATCAATCCGTTATACGGCATACTTGGATTGCCTACGACGTTCGTACTCGGCAAAGATGGCAAAGTGCGTTGGATGCAAACCGGAAGTTTTTTGCTGGACACAATCGGGATGCGTAAGGCGCTCGATGCAGCGCTCTCGAACGGGCCCGCGACACCACAATAGGCGCAACCCAACTCGCCGATGCAACGCACTGGGATTCTGTTTGCGATGGCATTTGTCGCCGCAACGCTGGCGCCGACCACGCCGCCGTTGACGATATTTTTAGTCGGCGATTCCACGATGGCGGATAAGCCAAATCCGGCCAACAATCCCGAACGCGGATGGGGGCAGGAGCTGCCCGAGTTTGTCGATAGCGACACGCACATTCACAATCACGCGGTCAACGGCCGCAGCACAAAGAGTTTTCTTGACGAAGGCAAATGGGAGGCGGTGCGCTCGCAGTTGGCACGCGGCGATGTGGTAGTCATTCAGTTCGGGCACAACGACGAAAAAACGGAAGATTCTTTACGCTACGCTGCGCCGCGCGGTGCGTACCGCGACAATCTTACTCGCTTTGTTCGAGAAACACGCGAGCGCGGCGCGACGCCGATTTTGTTTACGCCAATTGTGCGCCGACAGTTTGCGGCCGACGGCACGATGCAAAACACGCACGGCGAGTATCCGGAGGTCGTGCGTGAACTCGCGCGCACGTTGAACGTGCCGCTGGTCGACCTCAATGCTCTGTCGGAAAAGCTTGTGCGGTCGCAAGGCGTGGAGGGCTCAAAGCGACTGTACGTGTGGACTTCGGCCGGTCAGTATCCGGCGTTTCCGCTCGCACGACAAGACAACACCCATCTCACGCCGCTGGGTGCAACCATGATTGCACACGTGGCGGCACAAGCGCTGCGTGCAATGGGTGCTCCGTTTGCCGTGCACATCGACGGTGCGCTGTAGCGACGCGCCGTCGAGTTCGCCTTAATGCGACGTGGTGTTGCGGACGTCAGTTAGAACCGCGAGCCGTTAAAGCGCGGATTCACAACTGAATTGGAAATCGAGCCGAAGGTGTAGCTCAGCCCAAAATTCATGAAGTAGCGGTAGTTGGTCGCGAGCGCCTGTTGTCTCGCGATCACTTGATTGTCCGTAAGCTCGCCTTTGCGCAAATACAATTGATCGTTCACGCGCGAGTAGTTGCCACCCATGTTGAACGCGAGACCCTTCGCGATCCGAAGATCCACGAATCCGCTCACGCCGTAGCTATTGTACGAAAGGTTGTGAAGAAACTGCGAGCCAAACACCGACATGTTCACTGAGCCCCACGGCTGTCGAGCGTTCCATGATACCGTAATGTTGTGCTGCGGGCGTGTTTCCTCTATGCGATTGTAGATCGTCGTGTCTTGATAGCGCACAGCCGTCATGCCGATCGAGTAGAACGCGCTGAGCTGTCGTCGGGTGAAATCTTTATAGTCAAACAAATTCCATTCGATGGCCGGCGCTACGCGAATGTTGCGGTCGTAGTTGTTGTAGTCAGAAAATGAATAGCTCGCCGTCATGCCCGCCGTCACATGATTGTTCACACTCTTGGCGATGAGCACGTTGCCGCCGTAGTTGCGCTGAATGTTTGTAAATACCGTGCCGTCGCCCAAGTCATACCGACTCTGGCTGTAGCCGAGGTTCGCGCCAGTCGAGATTTTGAGCTCGTTCGTTACGCGATTGGCGCTCGCGCTGACAAAGCCGTCGCTCGATGCTTGTTGTTTCTCGCCGCTGCTGTATCCGTTTACAGACACACGATACACCCAGAAATTCCAGCGATCTTTCGAGGGGGCCGACGCGGCCATGCCCGCAGCGGGCGCGGCATACGACATGGAGAGCTTAGGTCCGTACGACGTCCGCGCTGCATACGGCGCGAGCAGCAATCCAAAGTTGCGCGCGAGTTTGCGTCGAATCACGTCACTCGCGTCGTTGGGGTCGGCGACGACAACGACTGTGTCCGCGCGCCCCTTGAAGCGATCTTGGCCAATGGCCGCGATCGTGTACTCGTTGCCGCCAGCACCGGTGCGCAGCGACGTGACAAGCAGTAGCACGTCGGACAGCAGTCGATCACGAACGAAGTTGGCCCATTTCAGTTCGTCGCGAAAAAAGTCGTAATCGCAGCCATTGCTCTGGCAGTCAACGTAGACTTTGATCGCCCCGTCGGGCGGCGTCGAAGACGCTTGTGCAGCGGCAGCCTTCGCGAAGACACAAAACAGCACACAGCATGCGAACGCACGGACAAAACGCATTGGAGCGGGGACAGGGGCGGGGCGGGAGAGGGTCGCGCAAGGCATTCCACGCGCGGCCTATCATGCAGATAACGACACAATCCGGCGATAGGGTTTACAGCATCCTCACCGGAACTTCATCTTCCGGTAATAAGACACATCAACCTCCTTCGGAGTTCAGTGGTGACCAATCGTCGTCGGTTTTTGCAACATCTCACCGTCGGCGGCCTCAGCGCCGTCAGCGTTCCATCCCTGCTTAATGCGGCTGAACCCCGCGACAAGCGGTTCGTTTCATTCACATTCGACGACTGGGAAATGCGCGAGCAGCCTCCAGCACCGACGCCATTCGACACGACGTGGACGGCAAAGCTCACGGGCAAATACCGCGCGGTATTTGATACGCCGTCGATTAACGGCGGCAGCGGCGTGTGGCGTGCGGGCAGCTGGGTCAATCATTACAAGTCGGTCGTGAAGGCTGACATTGCCGATATCAATCCAGTCATTGTCATTCGTCACGCTGGAATCCCGCTCATCATGAACAACGAGTTTTGGGAGCGCTACGATATCGCGAAAGAAAACAAAGTGCGCGATTTCAACGACAACAAGACCAAGCGCAATCCGGTGTTGGCAACCGTCGAGGAAGACAAGCTCCCCGAATCATTCGCAGCGATGGCGCTGCACAAACAGATCGAACGCGGCGTCATTGTACTCGGCTGCAACGCGGCATTCGGTGGCATGGTGTCGCTCGTCGCCAAAAAAGAAAAACTCACCTTTGGCGAAGCGCGCACGCAGGCGCTCACGATGGTCGTGCCTGGCGTCATTCTGCAGCCCAACGGCATTTTCGGCGTGACGATGGCGCAGCACAACGGCTGCGCCTACGTCGCCGCCTCGTAGTCATATCACACTGCGTCGGACAAACTGGAAAAGGTGAAGTCGCGCACCTTGATGGGTGGCATGTAGACCGCCCCACCCGCACCAAGATTCTCCGACGCGTTGATACGAATTGTTGGACCCATCGCTTGCAGGTTGTTCAAAAAGAAAATCGGCGATTCGTTGAAACGGAAATTCTTGATCGGACGCGACACCTTGCCGTTTTCGATCAAGAACGTGCCGTCGCGCGTCAGCCCCGTGTACAAAATCGTACGCGGGTCGACGGCACGAATATACCAAAAGCGCGTGACCAACACGCCGCGCTCCGTGTCTTTGATCATGTCGGCGATGCTTGTGGTGCCCCCCATCATGCGCAGCGAACGTCCGCCAAATCCGCCACCAACGCGTGTGGGTTGCACGTTTTGTTTTTGCGCCCAAAAGCGATCGTAGTTGAGCGTCTTCACGATGCCGTTTTCAATCCACGTGACTTTCTCCAACGGCAACCCGCTGCCGTCATAGCCGCCGCTCGTGCTTGGCGCGTCCTCGGGATCGGTGAGTAGTGTGACACGATCATCGACGACTTTCATGCCGATCTTGTTGCCGCCGCCTTGCTTGGAAAAAAACGAACGCCCTTCATCGGCGCTGCGAGCTTGCATCGCGCCCGTAATGAGTTGCACCAAATTTCCGACGGCGGTTGGCTCAAGGATTGTCGTGTAACGCCCCGGTTCTATTGCCACCGGATTGCGCGACTCTCGCGCCTTTTGCACGGCGGTCGCCGCGACCTGTTTGGGATCCAAGTCAGCAAATGAGGTGCCGTCGCTGCACGCCCACCCCGAACCCGTGCCGTCTGGTGAACGCACGGTCGCGGTCATCGTGACGTTTGCACTCGAATCGTATGCAAACAGACCCTTCGAGTTGGCCAGTGCGGTAGCGCTTGCGCGGCACTCAATAAATCCGGTTGCGATCAAGTCGTTCGCACGCGCGAGTTCCGTGACGCTCTTGGACGCGAGCGCGCGTTCGGCGGGCGTCGGCATCGAGATCACGCGTTCGCGCGTCGCTGGGTACGTTTGCGCGCCCAACTCCGGCATGCGCTCAGGATTGGGCGGCACCAACTTCGCGATTTCGTTGGCTTGCTTCGCCGCTGCGGCCAACGAGGCGTCGTCGAGTCGATTCGTCGACACGCTCGCGCTGCGATTGCCTTGATACGCCGTGATGGTCACCGTCGTATCGCGATTTTCACCTGATGTCGTCACTTGATTCAGCGCGAATCGCGTGTCGGCACGAGCACC
Organism: Gemmatimonadaceae bacterium; assembly: GCA_025356185.1. GTDB lineage: Bacteria > Gemmatimonadota > Gemmatimonadetes > Gemmatimonadales > Gemmatimonadaceae > Gemmatimonas. Next base: position 8,876 of record JANXUN010000242.1, on the reverse strand, counting down.
GCTGTTGATGGTCACGCGCGTTTCTTCTGCGGGTGATGCTTTCAGCGCGCGCTGCGCGATTTCTTGTGCTTCGGCGCGCGACAAAATGTTCACCGGCGCAAACAACGTGTTGGGCGCGCTGGACGCTCCGTGCCGGCTCATGCGCGCCGTCCCGTGTTGATGATGTTGGTCTGTTGAAAGAGCGACGGGACACAGCCATGACTGACCGAGTTCGATTGTCCCGGCTGTCCTTTCGCGTCTCCGAATGCACCGCCCAGCAAATAGCTGCGCGGACCGCCAATGGCTTTGAGTGATCCCCAAAAGTTTGGCGTGCGGAATTGATAGGCGACGTCTTTGAGCATGCCGACAATCTTTCCGCCCTTCACCTCGTAAAACACTTGGCCCGCAAACTGTCCGTTATACCGTTGTTGATCGATGGAAAATGATCCGTCGCCAATAATCGCGATGCCTTTGTCCATCTTGCCAATCATGCTTTCCCACGTGTCATCGTTGTTCCCCGGCTGCAGACTCACGTTCGGCATGCGCTGGAATTGCACGTCGGCCCAACTTTGCGCGTACGAACAGCCATAACTGCGCACAGGCTTGCCAACTTTCTTGTAGTAGTCGGCCATCAGCGTCGCTTGTTCGCGCGTCGTTTGATAGTCGACAAACACGCCGTTCTTTACGATATCGAATCGTGTTGGCTTGACCGCTTCATCGTCCCAACCGATCGCGCCCAATGAACCCTTCTGGTCGCGATCACCGACGATGTTCATCAGCTCGGTGCCGTATTTGAGTTTGCCCAAGACTTGGTCGGGCGGCGCAACAAAACTGGTGCCGGCGTAGTTCGCCTCAAAGCCGAGTGCGCGATCAAGTTCGGTGGGATGCGACACCACTTCATGAATCGTAAGCCACAAGTTGGACGGGTGCAGCAACAGATCGTAGCGACCTGGCTCGACGGGCTTGGCCGTCAACTTTTGCACGGCCCATTCGGCGTACTGCGGCGCACGATCGGCGAGTTTGGAATTGAGCACATGCTCGTAGCCCAATCCCATCGGCGCGATATCGTTGCTGTCGATCGACTGGAAGTCGCTAAAGTCGCTCGACACCGCGGTCACCGAGAGCGTGGGCGATGTGCGATAAATCGTTTGCACGATGTACGACCCATCGCTGGTCATCAACGATTTTTCTTCGCGCAAGAAAAACATGCCGGCGGTCGCCGTGCGAATGCCTTTCACTTTCATCGCGGCGTCGGTGGCGGCGAGCAACACCGCGACCTTATCGCCAATCGCGACGTTAAACGGATCGGTCGTGATGGGACTCTTCCACTCGCCGATCTGATTTCCGGGCGTTGGTGCGAGTACGACAGGTCGCAATTGGCTCGCGCGGTTCGCTTTCGCTTGTTCAAGCGCGGCACGTGCGATGGATGCGACCGAATCCTTGTTCAGGACGCTCGTCGCCGCAAAGCCCCACGCACCATCAACCAGTGTGCGCACACCCATACCAAAGGTGTCGACGTCGTTCACGCCCTGCACGATATGATCGCGCACATTCACGTTTTGCTGACGTCGCGCCGCTACGCGCACATCGGCGTACGACGCACCGCCAGACTTCGCGGTGTCGAGCGCCACTTGCATCAGCGCTTTGATCGCTGGATCGTCGACCGATGGTCGATCGGCAGCGTACGGATGATGAATCAAACCCTCCGCGGCGAGTGCTTTACCGGCAACCAACGAGCTGGCAGCCGCAACCGCGGAAGTCTTGAGGAAGTCACGACGCGAACGGGTCACGGCGGGTCCTGTGCGAAAGCAAACGGTGGGAACTGCGGCGACCGAAACGGCATGAGCGGAATCGTCGCTGGACACCGAAAAGCTTAGTCGAATGTTCGCGCTTCCGCCTAGGGGATTTCACGAGACGCATGTCGAAAAGATGATCCCTCGCGTCACTTCCTCAGTTGCATATGCTGCTCATCCCTGCACTTTCTGCACTCATGTTGATGCTGCCCATTCAGGCATCACATCCGATGCCGATTCGATGGTGCCGACGGTCGGGTTGACGCCAGTATGCGGGTGAGCCACTAGTGCGGTAACACCGGAGAGGCGTACTTTCGGCATGCACGCTCACCCTCTGCCGACTCTCCGATGACTCGCTTTCGCAATCGCCTGCACGCTGGTGTGCTCTCCGCCGGACTCACGGCCGCGTGGGTATCGCCGGTCGCCCACGCGCAGCCGCGCATGAGCGCCCCAGGCGCACCGACCACGCTCACGAAAGAGCAAGCCGCCGCGCGGGCGATCTACAAAGAGCTTGTCGAAATCAACACGGTCGATTCGGTCGGTTCGGTCACGAAAGCCGCCGAAGCCATGGCCGCCCGATTCCGCGCGGCCGGATTTCCCGAAGCCGACATTCACATTCTTGGTCCGGCGGATAAACCGAGCAAGCAGAACCTCGTCGTGCGCTTCCGCGGCAAGAATCAGGGCAAGCCCATTCTCTTGCTCGCGCACCTTGATGTCGTTGCCGCACTGCGCAGCGATTGGCCGCGTGATCCGTTCGTCATGGTCGAAGAGAACGGGTATTTCTTGGGACGCGGAACGTCCGACGACAAATCGATGGCGTCGATGTTCGTTGCCAACGTGTTGCGCTACAAAGCCGAAGGGTGGGTGCCGACGCGTGATCTCATTCTCGCACTCACCGCCGACGAAGAAGGTGGCGGCAGCAACGGCGTGGGTTGGCTCATCGCCAACCATAAAGAATTGATCGACGGTGAATACGCGATCAACGAAGGCGGCGGTGGCACGCTCATGGATGACAAACCACTCTTTCACTCAATACAAGCCGCCGAAAAAGTGCCGGTGAATTACACGTTCACGGTGCTCAATACCGGTGGTCACTCGAGCGTGCCACGCAAAGACAACGCGATCTATTCGCTGGCGTCCGCGCTCACAAAGGTCGAGCGCTACACGTTTCCCGTCGAACTGAACGACGTGTCGCGACCGTTCTTCGCACAAACGGCGAAGGTCGAAATGCCGTCGCTCGCGAAAGCAATGACGGCGATTGTGGCGAATCCAAAAGATCTCGAAGCCGCTGCGATCATCTCGAAAGATCCGCGCTACGCGTCGATGCTGCGCACGAGTTGCGTCGCCACACGGCTGAACGGTGGACACGCCGACAACGCGCTCCCGCAAACCGCGACGGCGAATGTGAACTGTCGTGTTGCCCCAACATCCACGGCGCAACAAGTCATGGACGAACTCAACACGGTCGTAAACGACACGTCGGTGCGCATCACGATGCGCGGCGGTGATCGCAACAATGCTGGTGGCAAACCAAGCGCCATCGACCCCACTCTGCTCGCCGCGACGACAGCGCTCACGAAAAAAATGTTCAACGACGTGCCCGTCATCCCCACGATGTCGACCGGCGCAACCGATGGACGCTTTTTGCGCAACGCTGGCATACCGACGTACGGCGTGAGCGGAATCTTCTCCGCACCAGGTGAGACCAACGCCCACGGACGCGACGAAAAACTCCGCGTCAAATCGTACTATGACGGATTAGCGTTTCTCTACGAGTTGGTCAAGCAGGTCGCAGGCCCGACGCCGGGCAAACCGATTTCGTAAGCGCGGCGCGAACAGGGCAGCGATTACGCTTTGCTGCCTGGTTCGCTGTCGATCACGGCACGGGCGATATCCACCATGCGCACCGAGCGGTCCTGACTGCTCCGTTGCATGATGCGATACGCTTCCTGTTCGCTGCTGCCCGTGCGGCGCATCAGAATGCCTTTCGCGCGCTCAATCAGCTTGCGCGCTTCCAGCTGCTCTTTCGCTTGCGTCGCTTCGCGCTTGGCCGCGAGCAATTCGCGCGCACGCAACACCGCCATGCGTAACGTCGCGTCGAGGGTGGTGTGAGGTGTCGGTTTGGCTAACAACGCCACTGCCGCGCTACGCATCACGTCCGCCGTCGACAACGTCAGCGATAAATCGCCGGTAATCAAAATGACTGCGGTGCCAGGCAGCGCCGCGGCGATCTGTTCTGCTGCCTGCACGCCGCTCGCGCCCGGCATATGCACATCGAGCAACACCGCATCCGGTGTCAACTGTTGAGCGCGTTCAATGGCTTCGGCACCGCTTGCAACTTCTGCGACGACCATATGTCCAAGCGCTGTCAACAAATCCACTAACGTGGATCGTTCCAGCGCATTGTCTTCTGCCACCAGCACGCGAATCGTCGAAGGGACGTCCGACATGTTGTTATTTCGGTTGCGCAGGCAATTTTCGGCCCGCAATGTAAGAGAGCAACTCTGCAGCACGAAGCGGTTTGCGCATCACAAACTCCGCGCCAAGTGCATCATCACCACTGACCATCGGTTCCCATCCAGTAATCACGCCCACTCGAAGTGCCGGAAACCGAGTGCGGACGTAGGTCACTAAATCCCATCCGCTCCCATCTGGGAGACCCACGTCGGTCAACATTACATGGTACAACAACGCCGACGGCGACGCCAACCGCTCGCGTGCCTCGGCGCAGCTCCCGACCGCGTCTACTGTGTGACCAGCCGCGCGCAGGAGCCGTCGCAAAAACTCGCGCCCGTCCTCGTGATCTTCAACCACCAATATGTGTTTGGGGTCGGTCTTCGCGTCTGGTTCCTCGACAACGGCCGCGACTGAGCGGCTCAGGTCCAAGGGAAAACGCATGGTGACAGCCGCTCCCGCGCCGGGCGCCGACGAGATCGTCACCGAACCGCGATGACGCCGCGCGATCCCGTACACTTCGGCTAAGCCGAGCCCGCTTCCACCCGCTCCTTTCGTGGTAAAAAAGGGCTCGAAGGCCCGTTCCCGGACCTCGTCCGTCATGCCAACGCCGTCATCAGCGACGGTGACAATAGCGTCGCCGAACTCGACCCCGGTTCGCACACTGAGCGTTCCACCGGCCGGCATCGCGTCCATCGAATTTGCGACCAGGTTGAACAGCGCCTCGCGAATTTCACCCGATAGCCCACGGATGCGCGCGTCGTCATCGTAATCCCGAGTGACCGTCACTTCTGGACGTTCGCTCGCACGACGCTGTCGCATGGGCTCGGTCAGCTCTAGCACTTCATCCACTAGCGCGGACAGATCGAGCAACTCATCGGTTCCCGGGTGTAGCGGTTCTTGGCGAATGAATCGACCGACGCGCGACGCAGTTGCGGCGCCCGTTTCCGCGGCCTTCTTGATGCGATCGGCGTAGTCACGCACGGCATCAGGGGACTCCGCATGATGGCGCAGCAAGTACGCGGCGGCCATGATCGGATTGAGCGCGTTGTTCACATCGTGCATCACGCCGGCCGCGAGCTGTCCGATCGCCGACAAGCGCCTGTCGCGCGACGTCGCCTCTTCACGCTTTGCGAGCGCGCGCGCACGCTCTTCGACAATCTGCTCGATGCGATCCGCTTCGGTAAGCACGAGCGATTCCAGCTCCGCGCTGCGCAACACTTCTTGATCGAGCGTGCGTTCGAGAAACTGACTTGCGGTCACATCGCGCTCGATGATGACGGCACCAATCACCGCGCGCGATTCGTCCACGATCGGCATCGCACTGCTCTCAATGACACGTGGTTCTCGATTCGCATTTCGGCGCACCGTCGCCGTTTCGCGACGCACCGTAAGACCCGCGAGCGCGCGCATCGCGATCGTGGACGCAAACGGAATCGCGATGTCCTCGTCGAGGTGATGCGGTTGATCGCGCTCCCACAGCGCCCGAAGCGTGGCCGGAGACGCATCATCGTGTTCAGCGGCGGCGATTTCGTTCGTCCGCACAATGCGTCCATGCGCGTCAGCGATGCGCACCGATGACGCCGACAACGACAGCAACGCCTCCAACTCACGCTCCACACGCACGAGGCGAGCGCGCTGCATTTCTCGATCGGTCATATCGGCAATCGTCACCAGCAGCATGGCCGCTGGCATCGGCGTGACATGCACATCCAACCACCGCTCAAGCTCGACACTAAAATGCGTCTCAGCACTAAGACGCTCGCCTTGACGAACGCGGTGATACAGCGGAATGGCCACATCGCTCACGCGAGCGAGAACAACGTCGACGCGCTGCGAAGTGATTGGTGCAAGGGCGTCAACGATGGCGAACGCACGTGCCGCGCGATTCATCGCTTGCAGCGTCCCGTCGGCCGAAAACACGAGCGCAGCATTCGGCAGCCCTTCCAAGAGCGCGCCAAGCGCGGAAGGCGACAGCTCGCCTGCCGCATTCGCAGAGAATGCTCGAGAATTCGTGGGCGCCTGCGCGCGCTCGGGAGTGACTACGAACGCATCGCCGCGTTCCGACTCGACGGACATGAACAGCTCGCGAGAAGGGATCATCGGTGCGGCAGCGTCGCCGAGCCTCATGCTATCTGCATCGGGAGATAGCCATGAGAATTTAGCGTCTGTCGCCCGTCTGGGTCAAACGGTTTCTGTCAAAGATCAGTCGCACGCCGCGTTGGTACGTTACGTAAGCGTAAGCCCACTGGATGAGCACCGTCGCGCGATTTCGAAATCCCACCAGATACATCAGGTGCACAAACAGCCACAAAAACCACGTGAAGTAGCCGCTGACGTGCACACGTCCAAACGCCGCTACCGCTTTGTGCCGCCCGATGGTCGCGAGGTCGCCCTTGTGAAAGTACGCAAATGCTGGACGCGGGTTTCCGGCAAGCTCAGCCCGAATCACGCGGGCAGCGTGTGCACCGGTTTGATTCGCGGTTGGCGCCACAGCTGGCACGGGACGCCCGTCTGCGCGGGTAATCGTGCAGAGATCGCCCACCACGAAAATCTCCGGGTGCGCCGAGACCGAGCAATCCGCGGCCACGTGCACTCGCCCCGCGCGATCGGTCTCGGCGTTCAACATTTTTCCTAGCGGCGAGGCGACGTTTCCCGCGGCCCAAAACACGGTGTGCGTGGGGACGCGTTCGGCGCCAATCGTGACAGAGTCGGCGTCGATATTCGTCACCGGAGTTCCCAGTCGCACCTCAACACCAAGTTTTTCAAGATCGCGTTGCGCTGCTGCCGACAGGTCGAGCGGAAAGGTCGAAAGGATTCGCGGACCAGCCTCGACGAGTATGACGCGCGTGGTGCGCGTGTCGATGTTGCGAAAATCGCGAACGAATGCGCGCTTGGCGATGTCCGGAATAGACCCCGCGAGCTCGACACCCGTCGGTCCAGCACCCACAATCACGAACGTCAGCAGTGCGCGACGCTTATCGGGATTCAATGTTCGCTCTGCGCGTTCAAACGCCACCAAAAAGCGCTGACGCATGCTGAGCGCGTCGTCGATGCTCTTGAGGCCGGGCGCATACGCTTCCCAGTCGTCGTGGCCAAAGTACGCGTGACGCGCACCGGTGGCGACGATGAGATAGTCGTACGCGACAGTGGCACCGTCATCTAACAACACCTCGCGTTCGCGTGGTCGTACTTCGCGAACTTCTGCCATCAAGACCGTGACGTTGCGCTGCGAGCGCAATCGCCAGCGAATCGGCACCGTGATATCACTGGGCGCGAGCCCAGCTGTGGCCACCTGATACAGCAACGGCTGAAAGGTGTGGTGGTTCGCGCGATCGATTAGCGTGATTCGAACCGGTGCACGCGAGAGCGCGCGGGCCGCCGCCAGCCCCGCGAAGCCGCCGCCCACGATCAGCACGTGCGGCAATTTCACAGCAGTAGTATCAACCATCGATTTCGTTCATGACTCTATGAATTCTAGTCGATGTCGCCCGTTCCGCGTGGTACTTTTTAGCGATGTCCTCTCAATTCCGCACAAATCTCTGGCGGGTGCTAACCATCCAGGCAGTGGCGCTCGCACTGCTTTGGCTGCTGCAATCCCGATACGCGTCGTGAGCCGTTATGCATTGGATTAACTGGCTCGTTGTTGCGCTGTATTTGTTCTACTTAGTGTTTGACGGACTGCGTCGTTCACGCGGCGACTCAAACCTCGAGGGATACTTTCTCGCCGGACGCAGCTTGCCGTGGTGGGCAGTTGGCCTTTCGGTGATGGCCACACAGTTATCAGCCGTCACGCTCATTGGCACAACTGGCCAAGGCGCGACCGACGGGCTCAAATTTGTGCAGTTCTATTTTGGTCTGCCGATTGCGATGGTTATCCTCGGCGTCACACTCGTCCCGTTCTTGCACGGCGCGAAAGTGTACACGGCGTACGAGTATCTCGAGCGACGCTTTGACGCAAAAACGCGATCACTCACGAGTCTGTTGTTTTTGCTGTCGCGCGGTATGTCGTGCAGCACGATTCTCGCGGCACCCGCCGTGGTGTTCTCCGCGATCTTTGGATGGAATCTCGCGTGGTCGGTCGCGTTGATTGGCATTCCCACCATCACGTACACCGTCTTTGGTGGCGTGCGCGCAGTCGCGTGGGCCGACGTAAAACAGATGGTGATTGTTGTTGCCGCGTTGACAGCGATGGTCATTGTGCTGGTCGTGCGTATGCCGATTCCCATTGACGATGCGTTTCGCATCGCGGGCGCAGCGGGTCGAATGCAGGTGTTTGATTTTTCGTTCGACGTGACGAAGACGTACACCTTTTGGTCGGGAATTATCGGCGGCACGTTTTTGATGCTGTCGTATTTTGGCACCGATCAGAGCCAGGTACAGCGATACTTGGCGGCGAAGTCGGTTGACGAAGCGCGCAGCTCGTTGTTGATCAGCGCGTATTGGAAAATTCCGTTGCAGGCACTGGTGCTGTTGTTTGGCGTGTTGGTGTTTCTGTTTTTCGTGTTTGAGCCACCACCAATGTTGTTCAATCCGGCGCACGACGCGCAGGTGCGCGCCGCCGATCCCGCGTTGTATGCGTCGTTGCAGTCGCGATATGCGTCGGCGGTCGCGGTACGCACGACTGCTGCGCGCGCGGCGGCAGACGCA
>JANXUN010000234.1 GCA_025356185.1 Gemmatimonadaceae bacterium | reverse complement strand
ACATCCCCGCCGGCGCGCACATGGGATATCCCATGTACTACAAGAACTTCTCCAACGAGCACATGCAGTCGCTCGCCGACTACGGCGACGGCTCGGGAACAGGCGGGCTGTTCGTGTACGACAGCGGCATGCCGGAAGGATTTGGAAACTCGCTCTACACGTCCGATTGGCTGCTCAATCAGGTGTTTCGTCATCCGCTGACGCCGCGCGGTGGCAGCTACGACGTCAAGCAAGAATCGTTTGTGTCGGTTCCGCATCCAGCCGACATGTCGATGGATGGTCAGTCCAACATGTACATCGCAAGTCTCGCTGGCGGTGAATATACCTACAGTGGCGACTCGGTTGGTTACGTGTTGCGCGTGAGTCCTACGCGTGCGCCGACGACCGCCGCGCCGAATATTCCAACGCTCACGGACGTCGCGTTGCGCTCGCTGCTGATCAGCGGCAACTCAGCACACGCGCTGCAAGCACAACGCGAGATCTTGCGTCGCGGTGAGCGCGCGGGTGTTGCTGCCGCACTGACCGCGAGTGTGCTTAACGCGAAGCTCACGCCGTACGCGCGTGTCGCGGCGATGTTCACACTGCGTCAACTCACCGGAATGAAATCGCATGCCACGTTGCGCACCGCCGCGGCCGACAAAGATCCGCAAATCCGCGCGCTCGCACTGCGCGCGCTGTCCGACGACACAAAGCAACTGGCCGACGTGACGCCGGCGTTGTTCGTGAGCGCGTTGGCCGACACGAGCGCGCCGGTGCAACTCGCCGCGCTTGCGGGACTGGTTCGTCTAAACGCCGTTGCGTCTGCGGCATCGATCGCTCCGCTCACGGCCAATCGCGACGCGGCCGTGTCGCACATCGCCATGAACGCGCTCGTATCGCTCAATGCATCGAGCGCCGCATTGGCCTCTCTCGACAGCAAAACGCCGGGCGTGCGCGCGGGTGCGCTGCGCTCGTTGCAACTCATGCACGACGCTGGCGTCGTCTCGGCGCTTATCGCCAAGGTGAACGCTGCGCCCACAACGTCCGACGACATTCTCGTTGCGCTCGCGCGCTTGGCCAACACCGAAGTCGAGTGGAAAGGCGAGTGGTGGGGTACGCGTCCGGCGTTTCTCGGACCGTACTTTAATCCCACGCCGTGGGAGAGCAGTGCGCAAATCGTCGCCGTGTTGCAACAAGCGTTGTTACGAGCTCCAGCGGCAAACGCCGAGCATTTAGTCGACGAATTCATTCGCAATCGCGTGTTACCGCAGGGTGCGAAGGTGCTCGTGATGGCGTCGCTCAACGACATCGCGCCGCGCGCCGAGGTGGTGCGAGTGTTGCTCGGATCTTCACAGCTGTCGCCCTTGTCAATTTCCGCGTTGATTGCGCTGAACAGCAATTCGGCAATGCGCACAGGCGTCGCGCAGCTGCTCGCCGGAGAAGCAACCGCTGTCGACGGCACGCTGCCCATGATGCGCGCCGCCGCGGCAGACGCATCGCTCGCCGACGATGTGCGCGCCTCGTTACTCAACAAGATCGCGTCGATTCCCGGACGTCCAGGACTCGACGCGTCGGCCGCGCTGTTTGGCACCATCGTTCCTGCGCCGACGCCAACCGGCACGCCAGCATCGCCAATCGAAGCCGCGTGGCGCCGCTTTGTCGGCGATCGTCGTCGACTGCAAGAGCTTGACTACTTTGTCGACCTCTCGCGCGGCGCAAAGTCCGACTCGCGTACGCTCGGCTTTGCCGTGCTGCTGCAATCGGTGCGCGGTGGTCGTGCACCCGCGGCAGTCAACGACAAAGTTGCGCCAGTGCTCACCGCAGCGTGGGCCAGCAAAGAAGCATCGCCCGATCTCATTCGCGCGGTACAAATCATGCGAGTCGAATCGGCGTACACGCCGCAACTAGAAGCCGCGCGTGCGCTCAAGTCTGCGCCCCCTGCCCCGCCGATGGATTGGATGCCGATGTTCAACGGCAAAGATCTCAACGATTGGGATCTCAAGTTTGCAGGGTCGCCCGTCGGCGTGAACTATCGCAACACCGTGCGCGTCGAAGATGGCTTACTCAAAGTGCGCTACGATCAGTGGCCAGATTTTAGCGGCGAGTTTGGACACATCTTTTACAAGAAGCCTTTCTCGTATTACATCGTGGCCGCTGAGTATCGCTTTGTTGGCGAACAAGTGAAGGGCGCCGGCAGTGGAAATAGTTGGGCGATTCGCAACAACGGCATCATGGTGCATTCGCAGTCTGCAGCAAGCATGGGACTCAAACAAGATTTTCCCATTTCGCTGGAGGTGCAACTGCTGGGCGGACTCGGCAGCGGCACGCGCACCAATGGCAACGTGTGCACGCCGGGTACCAACATCGTGATGAACGGCAAGCTCACAACGACGCATTGCATCAACTCGAGTTCACTCACGTACGACGGCGATCAGTGGGTGCGCGTTGAGGCGATGGTGTTGGGGGATTCGGTGATCAAGCACATCGTGAACGGCGACACGGTACTCGTGTACAATCAGCCGCAGATGGGAGGCGGCAATGCCAACAACACGGTGCCCGGCGTTCTCGTCAACGGCAAGTTGCTCAGCGAGGGATACATCACGTTGCAAGCAGAAACGGCGCCAATCGATTTTCGCAAAGTCGAGATCGTGAACCTCAAAGGGTGCATGAATCCCGCCGACGTGAACTATCGCAAGTATTTCGTGAAGTCTGATCCCACCGCGTGCAAGAAAAAATGATGCGGTGGTCGATCGCTCGACGGTGTGTTGGTGCCTTATGTACCGCTGCGCTGGCTGCGACCGCACGAGTCGCCGCGCAACCGCCCGACGGTGCTCGCATTTACGCAGCAACCTGTCAGGCGTGTCATCAAGCATCGGGACTCGGCCTGCCGAATCAGTTTCCACCACTCGTCGGCAGCGATTGGGTGAACGGAAGCGACGAGCGGTTCGTGATGATTGTGCTGCACGGCATCGTGGGCG
>JANXUN010000225.1 GCA_025356185.1 Gemmatimonadaceae bacterium | reverse complement strand
GGCGAGCCCCGGTTGCGACCGTACGACATCGAACGAGATCAGCGTGTGCAGGTCCTTTCCGGGCTTGCTGTCGATCTGCGCTTGGCCGACCGCGAACAGATCGACAGCGCTTCCGAAGCGCTTCCGTGAATTTCGAGCACCGCGCGCCACGACCGACAAGACGCCCGCCTCGCGCGTCACCAAGCGCAGTATGCGCGATGACTCGAGATAGTCGGCGACATGTAAAATCATTGCGTCGGTGACAAGCGAAGGCATTGCTGAGTATAGAGGACCGGCTCGCTCGCAGGGAGACGCGGTTCATTATCGCAGCGCGAGATCGACACCACCCTGCCCCGCTGCGACGCGACGGATCTCGCGACCAGCAGGATCAAACACGACCAGCGATGTGACTGAGCCCGTACCGTTTACGATGCAGTACATCCGCCCAAGCGCGTCGGCGGTAGCGCTGCCACACGTAGTTTCCGTGCCGTTTGCACCGGTGAGTGCCAACCAGCTTGCAATCGGGCCATTCATCACTGACAAGTCGTCGGCGCGCAGCTTGACAACACGCGAACGGAATGACGACAAATCTTCGTAAAGCGAAAGATAGAGAAAACCATCGGCGCCGAGTTTCGCACCAGCACCGTACGTGTTCGTTGGCATCGAACGCTGCGTGAGAATTCGTCGGTTTTTGAGATCGACTTTGGTCACGCGGCCTGACGCAATCAGTGTGTACGGAAAGCTCGCAAAGTTTGCGTCACCACCCGCGGTGATGTACGCGACATCGCCATCAATGATCGCGCCGGCCGAGGATCCGCGCGCGCCGGTCATGATGAGCGTGTCACGCGCTGAGCCGTTCGTTGGAACGCGGATGAGACGAACGTCACCTTGCACCGCATAGTTCACTTTGCAATTAACGTTGGCATCGACGATCCATGTCGCGTTGTCGTATTGAAACATGTCCGTCGGACATGTTCCCGCGTTGACCACCCGCGAAATCGTTGGCGAGCCAGCACCGACTAGCGACACAAGCGCAATGGCGCTCGAATCCCGCAGGGCAACGCCGATCACGCTTTGACCGTTGGTACCCTGAAACAGACGCGCGCGTGAGGGATTGCTCTTGGCGGGCATTTGCAGCCGACGCATGGTTCCGGTACGCACGTCGGCAATGTACAGCAAGTCACCCGCAGCGCGGCTCGACACCGCAAGGATCGTATCATGCGCGAGCGAAAACCCGCCGGCATCAAATTCCGAACTTGATGCAAATGCGATGCGTGTGATGCTCGATCCCGTGTCCGCGACCAACGTGACGCCGGGTTGAATAAATCCGTCGAGCACAACGACGCCCGCTGCCGCATGCGCCGTGGTGGTGAGAATTTCATCATTGGCGCAGGCCGAAATTGCTAATGCAGTGGTCAAAACTGCCAAAGTGGTACGCGAACCATGCGTGATGCGACGAACCGAACGAATCATTGTGATGAGGCCTGGACGAGTGTGCATGCGATCGCCCAGCGACGGCCGGGCGAAGGAAAACCACGAACTGATTGCCACGCCGTGTTGGTGGCGTTCTCAAGCGACCACGTGACACGCGCGATGAGGCTCGGTGTAATCCGCTGCATCGGCAGCGGATGTGTGAGGGCAGCGTCGATAAGCGACACCACGGGCAATTCGTACGCGGGGTCGCGAGGGCCGGCCGAGTACGGCCGGCGTCCCATCGCGCGGGTGATCAGAGTGGCCGTCGTCGCGCCGCGGTGCAGCTGCCATTGGGACCCCAACGACCACGGCGGGATATACGGCGTAGGAATTTTCAAGCCACCGGTATGGAGCGTTGCGTCGTACGCGCTACTCCACGCACTGATATCAATCGCTCGAAACGCGGTGTGCGCGCGCACTTCGACGCCGCGCACAGACTCGGCGCCGACGTTGGCAGGACTCCATCCAAAGTTTCCAGGAAACCAGACGATTGCCTCGCGGGTGTCGCGCGCAATGATCGCGATGTCGGCATCGACTGTGACCGTGGATGTGGCGCGCGCGTATCGCGACGAAACTTCTCCGTCAAAGCGCACGCGTTCGGGTCGCAACGACGCGACGTACAATCGTTGCGGCGAGGAGAAATACAAATCGTAAAGTGTGGGTGCACGAAACGCTTGTGACGCGCGTGCGCCAACGGTCCAATCCGGCGTGTGCTGATGCTCGAGGGCCAACGACCACGATGGTTGTGTTCCAGCGCTGCTGAGCGCGTCTGCGCGTGCGCCGAGACTGATTCGTTCTCGTGCGAACGCCCATCGTGCGTCGACACTTCCCGCGCCGCGCGTGCGCCACTGCGACAACGCATTGCTGCCGTCAAGCTGATCGTTGCCTGCCGACGCCCGCCACGAGATGTGCGGTCCGCTCGTCGCGCCGCGGCGAATTACTCCCGATACGTCGGCATCGGTCGCCATCACCACCGCCGATGAATTGAGCGTGGGACGGGTGGGATCGCGATACGCCAGCGCGAAACGTTTAGCGCCAAGCACAACGACAATGTCGTGTAGAATTCCTTGACCGCGTGCACTGACACGCGTACTGCTCGAACGATCCGCGTCATACGTTCGAACGTTCTCGGCGCCCACCATCCCGCGCTCAGTCGTTGACGCGAGCGCACTCGCTTGCCAGCTGTCGCCCACGACGCCAAGCGTGACTGACGACGTCGTCTCATCATTGTTGATGCGTGTTTCGCGTAGTACCGATCCCGACGCGCTTGCGGTGTTGTCGAACGAAAAATCGTTTTGTGCAGTGCGATGCATTGCCGCGCCATGCCACACCGCGGCACCAACTGCCCCGCTCCACGCACCTTCGGCACTACGCTCACCAAAGGCTCCCATACGCACCGCTAGCGCGCGCTGTACGGCGCTCGTAAGCGCTAAGACGCCGCCAGACGCGCCGGACCCGCTGCCGATTGGATCTGCGCCGAGCTGCACAGTCGCGGTGGCCAGTGCCACGAGAGGAATGGCACTAATGTCGGCGATTCCCGTGGCTGGGTCATTGAGTGCGAGTCCGTCAAGTGTGATGACAACTTGCTCGCGTCGCGCCGCGCGCAGCGACAGTCCCGTTTCATCGCGCGCGGTTGTGTTTTGCGCGAACGCGATACGGTCAAGCAGTTGACTGGTCGTTGCAGCACCACTTTCGCGCGCCGAGTTCACCGACAACGTTGTCGACACGCGCGCAACATCACGCGGGTTTTTCTCAGGGCTCGCCGATGCATTCACGCGAACTGTTGCTACTTGCTGGGCACGCTGCACTGTTGCGAGTGGCACGAGTACGTCGATCGATTCGTCACGTGCGTGCGCGGGATGTGGTTCGGCAAGGTACACAATGGATTGCCGAAAACCCACGCGGCGAATGGCATATGTTCCGCTGGGCAGTCGCACACAGGCACTGGTGGTTCGCACGGTCAACGCGTTGTTCGTCGCGAGGTTCGTTTCCGCCGACGGCGATGCGGCGCGCTCCTGAACGCGCGTCCACGTCGCGCCGACGAGCGGCGCATGTGTCGCCGCATCGATGGCGCAGGCACGCACGGAATCGCGCACGGAATCGCGCACGGAATCGTGCACGGAATCGTGCTGCCATATCGTGGCGATGAGGAGCGCAATCATTCGCGCGCGCGCGCTGACGACGATGACGCAGTGGAGTTGCGTGTACGCCCGCGTAGTGGCAGCAACGACGGCGCCCCAACCGCGGGGTCACGGGTAATCACCAACGGCCAATCGTACACTTGTTCGAGAAGCGGACCCTTCATGATAGATTCGGGTGATCCGAACGCGGCCACTCGTCCGTGCGACAGCAACACCATGTGCGATGCAAAACGCGCTACCAGGTTGAGTTGATGACTCACCAGCAGTACCGTTCGGCCGTCACGCGCGAGCGTATCGAGCAATTCAAAAATTGCCATTTCGTGCGCGATATCGAGAAATGACGTCGGCTCATCGAGCACAAGCACCGGTGCGTCTTGCGCTAATGCTCGCGCGATGCGCGCGCGCTGCCACTCGCCGCCTGAGAGCTGATCGGTGCGTCGACCACGCGTATCGGCAATGCCCGCCTGATCGATCGCCACATTGATAGCGCGCGTATCGCGCGACGTGAGCGCGCCAAAGGCCGATCGATGTGCGTGGCGGCCGAGTGCGACAAAGTCCTCGACCTGCATGGCGACGGTCGGTTCCTCTCGCTGCGGTACAATTGCCACGCGCGTTGCGAAATCTCGCGCTGAATATGCGCTGAGCGGTGTGTCGCCGATCTGAATGCGACCACCGGTGATTGGCGCCAAGCGCAACAGCGCGCGAATGAGCGTGCTCTTGCCGCTGCCGTTAGGTCCGACCACGGCCGTGAGTGCTGCCGGCGCCGCTGATAACGACACGTGATCGAGCGCCGGCACCGGTCGCCCCGCATAGTGCACCACGAGCTCGATGAATCCGAGCGACGGCGAGAGTTGCGTCATGTGGCCAGCCGTCGCAGACGCACCAGAAAAAACGGCACGCCAATCAGCGCGGTCACGGCCCCGAGCGGCAACTCGGCGGGAGCGCGCAGCGTGCGCGCGACGAGATCCGCAGCGATCATGAGGCCGGCACCGTACACGGCTGCAAGCACCATCATGCGGCGGTGACCACGCGCACCAAGCGCGCGCGCAAGATTTGGCACGACGAGTCCAACAAATCCGACAAGTCCCGCTGCCGCGACTGTCGCTGCTGCAAGCCACGAGGCAACGAGAAAGACGCGTCGCGCAGATTTATCAACATCCACACCCAGCGAGGCGGCCGCTTCTTCTCCCATTGCAAGGACGTCGAGTTCACGCGCCCAATGAATTAACAGTCCGCCCAGTACCGCAACCGCAATCGCGAGTCGCGATACGGAAGGCCAGGTCGCGTCGGCGGCAGAGCCCATCATCCACCAGAGCGCGCCACGCAATCGCTCAGGTGGTGCATCGGCGAGCGCGACAAGAATTGCAGCATTACTAAATGCGCCGACCACGACGCCGGCCATCAGCAGCAGCCGTGCGTCGTTGCGCCCGCCTACCACGCGCGCCACTGCTGACACAACGAACGTGGCGACGCCCGCGCCGAGAAATGCACAGAGCGTCACGACGGTCGGCGATGCGACGCCCCACGCGCTTGCGAGCACCGCCCCGACAGCAGCACCGCCAGAGACACCCAGCAGATACGGTTCAGCGAGTGGATTGCGCAGCGTGCCTTGCAGCGCGCCGCCGCTCATCGATAGACCGGCGCCGATAAGTGCCGCGAGCAATACACGCGGCGCGCGCAATTCCCGGACGATCATCACGAACGTGGGGTCGCCGACACCACGCAGCGCATCGATGACGACCGCCGGGGCGATCGAGATCGCGCCGACGCCCACGGCCAGCACCGCCACCAGAAGCGTTCCCACGATTCCAACCACTAGAGGCACGCGCGAGGCACGCATTACCGGGAGCACGTCAGTGTATGCAACGATGCGCGCGCATCACGCTGACAATGCGTCATGGCTTTGGTGTTGCGGATGTTGGCAGGCGTGACGCGAGCTCAGGATGCAACGCACGCGCGAGTCGCACGGCGGCCATACCGAGCACCACAGATGGCCGGCCCGTGAGGTCGGGATCGTGTGGGATGATTCGCTTCATTCGAACGGCGTTCACGACCCGCCACGGTGCGGACTGCAGAAGCACGTCGGCCATCGGTTGCGATGCGATCACCACGTCCGGGTCGCGGTTCGCAATTTCCTCGACATTCACCGGCGGTGACGGCGCGTCCATATCGTCGAACACGTTGCGAGCGCCCGCGATCTCCAACAGTTCGTTCATGTAGCTGCCGCGACCGATCACCAACACGGGTTGTCGCGATACCGGCCACACCGCCGAGCGTCTGTGCGCACCATTCGTAACAGCGCGCACCGCCGCGAGCGTGTGCTGCACGCTGTCGGTGATCGCTTGGGCGGCCGATTGCTGTCCGAGAGCGACGCCAAGTTGCTGTGTGAACGAGACGAACTGCGCGATGTGGTCGACGCGCAGCGTCATCGTCTTCACTCCCGCGCGGGCAAACGCAGCTGCGGCCGCACGATTGCTCGCTGTCGCGTACAGAATGACGAGCGTTGGATGCTGCGCGAGTACGGCTTCAATGTTGGGATTGATGCCATCGCCGACGGCGGTAATCTCTGAGGCGGCAGCGGGGTAGAGATCCCATCGACTGCGTCCGACGAGGACGCGTTGGGCGCCCATCGCGAAGATGATTTCGGTCGCTGTCGGATTGAGCGACACCACACGTGCCGCGAACGACGCGTCGGTGGGAAGCGCTGCGCCAAAATCATCGAGGGCGATGACAGTGCTTTTCGTGGTGCGTTCCGACGTCGGCACGCAGGCGATCACACACACGGCAACCGCACTTAATGTGCAGATCGCCGTCGCGCGAATCAGTTTGGGATGTAAAAAAAACATGGGCGTCTTCTCGATTGAGAAGGCGCCCGAGCACGCGTGGTGAACGCGACCGCAATACCGACACCACGTGGCGCGAGCCCCCCCTCGAGGGTCTTCGTCCGAACAACGAGAGTGGGTCGTCTCCTGGCTTCGGGGCCACAGCGCTCGCCTTCCCGGTTCTATCAACCAGTGGCATGATGAGCGATGTGTACTTCGCACCCGTTACAGTGGCGGGGCCGCACCGGTATTTCACCGGTTTCCGTGTCCCACACTCAACTTCAGTTGTCTGTCGCACCGCTGTGCGACGTTGGCGAAGCTAGCGCGCGCTCCCGGCGGATGCAAGCGCGTCAGCAAGCGCCTCTTTGAGCTCGGCGCGCCGCGCGTCGTACGCCTGCTGCATACTTTCGTTCGGTTGCGCGTGCTTCGCGAACGTTGCATCGAGCGCAGAGATTTCCTGTGCAAGTCGTTCGTGCATCGGCGCATCGGGGCGGCGCGACGTGGCTGACGTCTGCCACGCGTTCGATGCGCCAACCTCGCCGCGCACGCGCACGACACTCACCCGCTCCGCGCCGACGCGGTCTTTGCGCTGCATGGCTCGCATCAGCACCATCAGCATAAGAAAGCCGATCGATACGAGCAGACCGACGATATACAGATTGCGACCAGATGCGTGCGTCGCAGGTAACTCGATCGTGGTGATGACACCGTCTTGCACATCTTGCGCGAGGAACCGGCGAAAGTTGCGATTCTCAAGTGTGACAGGATCAACGGCGACAAACGTTCCGCCAAATACCGAACCCTGCGGTTCTTCGAGCAGTACTTCGAAAACGGTAGCGCCATGTTCCGCGCGCACTTGAATCGGGAAACTCGATGTCGGCAGTTTGTACGAGAACGCGACTTGCTTGACGCCGGGCGCGATTGGCGCAAATACCGACACGCGTCCCGTCGAGTACGCGAAAGCGTCTGCTGAAATCTCGCCTTGCGTGACACGAACATCCTGCGCCGCTTGGGGAACGGCGACGGTCCACGTGGGCGTCGGCGTCGAACCCGCCGTGGCGATGAGCGTGCGCACACTATCGTTGGACAGTTCGAACACTTCGATCACGGTGCGCGTGTCCGTGCTGTCGGCTTTCCCAATGATGAGATGTCGCCCCTTAATCGACACCGGAAAAATGCGCGATGTGGTATCGAAGACGGTGATCTCTGCTTCATCACCACGCGCGCTTGATGAGCGCAGCGGTGCGGTGAAATACGCAATTCCGCCCCACGTTGCCGAGGCGAAGTACACCGCGCTCGACTCAACGCTCGGCTTCCACGACATTCGATAGCGACCCATCGCGTCGCTGCGGACGGAGTCGATTGGTCCTGCACCATCTTTGCCAACGCGGTGCAGCGTCACCCACGTTGCAGCCGCGGGGCCCATTCCTGTTGAATCGCCGCCCCGCGGCACCGGACGTATCACGCGGCCTTCCACCGTGCGGGAGGACTGCGACGAGACTGGCGCTTGCGCTGTTGACGGCGCGGTACGTTGCGGCGCAGCGGTCTGCGCGTGTGCGCTCGTGGCGCAGATGAGCGCAATCCACACGCACCGCATCACGGGACGTGCATCACCCGTCACGGCTTGAACTTTCCGAAATCTTCAGGCCGCAGTGCGGCGAGATATTCCTTGAGTTGTTCCGACGTTAGATCGCTGTCAGCCGCGGTGGGCAAGGGAGATGCCAAGCTCTGGTCGTCGGAATCGCTGCTGAGAAGCTCCGACGCCGCGAAAATCGGCGCGCCAAGTCGCAGCGCGATCGCGATCGCGTCGGACGGACGGGCATCGAGTTGCACCCATCCGCTGTGCCCCTCGAGATGCATTTCCGCGTAGTAGGTGTTGTGTTCAACGCGACTGATTGAGACGCGCCGCAAGGTTCCGCCCAGTGCAAGCACCAGGGCCTTGCATAAGTCGTGCGTGAGCGGTCGCTCGCGCTTCACGTTGTTCATCTCGAGGAGAATCGACTCCGCCTCACGTTTTCCAATCCAAATTGGCAACACGCGCGTGCCATCTTTCTCGCGCAGGACGACTACGCACTCCTTCGACGCGCTGTCGAGCCCGAGTCGCGCAACGACCATTTCGATCACGAACAACTCCGAGCGCGCGCGATCACGCGCACGCGTGGGTGCGCCTCGGTCGCGCGACACACCACACTCGCGTGCACGTTACCGTGCGGCGCGCTTGAGAGCGGCGACGCGATCCGTGCGTTCCCATGTGAAGTACGTTCGCGCCGACGCACCACGACCTTCCGTAAATGGAGTCCGCCCGAAGTGACCGTACGCGGCCGTCGCACGATAGATCGGCTTCCGCAGATCCAGCGCCTTCGTGATGCCGCGCGGCGTG